>NZ_CEZOWA010000011.1:0-43594 GCF_983056325.1 Candidatus Marivariicella sp.
AAATGGGTATCCAAGGAAGAGTTTATGTAAGCTTCATTATTAATAAAGATGGATCTATTGGAAACATAAGAGAGCGTGGCCCCGACAAGAATTTAGAAAAAGAGGCTCACAGAATAATAGCAAAACTTCCAAAAATGTCTCCAGGAAAACAACGTGGAAGACCAGTAAGAGTTCCCTTTTCAATTCCAATTACTTTCAAGTTAAATTAAAAATAACTCCCAGAATTCCTATCTGGGATTTTTATTTAAACTTTTAAAATAGGTACTTTATGTTTCATGAATTATCTTTGTATTCAATTATTACTTAATAGTTAAATACATTCTCAGACTTGAAACTTACACTTAACGATTTCTTCCAGCTAACAAAGATTAGACTTGCATTAAGTGTAGTCTTTTCATCTCTAGCAGGATATTTTTTAGCAGCGGAATTAATTAATATAAAAGTTATTAGTTTGCTTTTTATTGGCGGTTATTCAATGGTAGGAGCTTCTAATGTTTTTAATCAGCTAATTGAAAGAGAAAGAGATGGTCTTATGAATCGAACTTCGGATAGACCTCTGCCTGGAAATAGGATAACTCCGTCCAAAGTTTTAGCCATAGGATTACTATTATCAATCATAGGTATTGGAACATTATATCTCATAAATTTTAAAACAGCATTAGTAGGAGCAATATCAATTTGTCTTTATGTTTTTACCTATACTCCATTAAAAATAAAAACACCTTTATCTGTTTTTATTGGAGCAATCCCAGGAGCAATCCCATATATGCTTGGTTGGGTAGCATATACAAATGGCTTTGGAGTTGAGTCTGGTATTTTATTTCTATTTCAATTCTTTTGGCAGTTTCCACATTTTTGGGCTCTTGCATGGATGTTTGATAAAGACTATAAAAAAGCTGGGTTCAAAATGTTACCAACCGGAAAGACTGACAATGCTAGCGCATTTCAAGTAGTTTTCTACTCTATTTGGACAGTGTTAATATCTTTGCTCCCAATGACAAAATATACGGGTACATTAAACTTATCCTATTCAGGAGGATTGTTAGTTTTTATTTGTGGAATGGTATTACTGTTTTTTGCATTTAGATTAATGAAATTAAAAACTAGTAAATCAGCAAAAAATCTTATGTATTCTAGTATTTTTTATTTAACATCGGTACAAATTATTTATGTTTTAGATAAACTTTAATAAAAACAAATGATATCAGAAAAAATAAACATTAAGGCTAAAAAAATGATGCTTCTTATCGGAATGGTGAGCATGACAATGACTTTTGCTGGATTAACTAGCGCATATGTTGTTAGCTCTTCAAGATCAGATTGGCTTAATTCTTTTGAAATGCCAATTGAATTTACAATTAGCACATTTATCATAATATTAAGTAGTATCACTTTTGGTTTTGCGAAACACTTTAATTCTATTAATTCAATAAAGAAATCAATAGCCTTAATACTTTTTACGATTTTACTTGCATTTATATTTATCTTCTTTCAGTTTCAAGGTTTTGGCCAAATTATTAATTCTGGATATTATTTTACTGGAGCTCAAAGTTCAATTACAACCTCTTTTTTATATGTTCTAGTTATGCTGCATATGCTTCATTTATTTGCAGGAATAATTGTTTTATTTGTAGTGTTATTTAACCTAATAAAGGGAAAATATTCTGCTAAAAAGACACTAGGTATTGAACTTGGAGTTATTTTTTGGCATTTTCTCGATTTTCTTTGGTGTTATTTGTATTTATTTGTGGTTTTGTATAAATAGAATTAATAAATTTGCTAAAAATTAATAATAAATCTTTTTATGGAATTGACAGCCAAGGAAAATTCTGAAGATGAGTCTTTATGGGGAGGAGACAAACAGCCTTTCAAAGCAACTTATGGAAAAATGATGATGTGGTTTTTCATTGTATCTGATGCATTAACTTTTTCTGGATTTCTTGTTGCTTATTCATTTTCTAGGTTTAAAAATATTGATTCTTGGCCAATTGCCGATGAGGTATTTAATCACTTCCCTTTTCTTCATGGAATAGATGCTCCCATGTATTATGTTGCATTGATGACATTTGTATTAATCTTCTCATCTGTTACCATGGTACTTGCTGTTGATGCTGGTCATCACATGAAGCATTCTAAAGTTGCTTTCTATATGTTTCTAACCATTATTGGAGGTGCAATTTTTGTTGGTTCACAAGCTTGGGAATGGAAGAACTTTATAAAAGGAGAGTATGGTGCCCTAGAAACAAAGGGAGGGCAAATACTTCAGTTTGTTAATACAGATGACAAGAGAGTTTCTATTGAAGAATTTGCAGCTGAATTACCCACTGGTCGTTCCACACACGAAAGCAATAACGGTTTATGGTTTAGATATGAACCCTCTATTCCAGAAATTACTGTTTCTGAGGTTATGGCAGGTTTTGAAAAAAACGAAGAGCTATTAATAAGAACAGAAAAACTAAATTCTTTGGGCCATAAAACTGTATTATCAAGAGAGGAGTCTTTGGCTAAAATAGAAAGTGCTATTCACGTTGTACAAGGTGCAAATCTTATTCGAAATGAATACGGAAATCGATTATTTGCTGATTTTTTCTTTTTTATAACTGGATTTCACGGATTTCATGTTTTTTCTGGAGTAGTCATAAATATCATTATCTTTTTTAATGTCCTAATGGGTACCTATGAGAAAAGAGGTCACTATGAAATGGTTGAGAAAGTTGGTTTGTATTGGCACTTTGTTGATTTGGTATGGGTTTTTGTTTTCACATTTTTCTATCTTGTTTAAATCATATATATGGCGAGCGACACACATAAATTAGCAATTTTTAGAGGTTATTTGAAGTTTAAATCAAATACACAAAAAATATGGGGAGTTTTGATTTTTCTTTCAATAGTCACTACCGTTGAAGTTATTCTTGGAATTGTAAAGCCACAAATTTTAATGACACCGTTTATTCGAGTTAAGCTACTTAATTGGATTTTCATCATTTTAACACTTGTAAAAGCTTATTATATCGCATGGGACTTTATGCATATTCGAGATGAAAAATCTGGTTTTAAAAATGCAATCGTTCTTCCTTTAATTATTTTGATCCCATATTTAATTTTTATTATTCTTTTAGAGGGTGATTATATCTTTGACGTAATGCAAGAAGGTTTTGTTAGTTGGAATTTTTAATTATTCCATAACCAAATGAAAAAAGAAACTCAAAAAGTAATAGTACTCGGAATTTTATTTATTTTTCCAATTGTAATCTATTTATTCTTCGCTTCTGGTAAAAATAATTTCGCAAAACTACCGGTGCTATCAACTAACGTTGAGGATCTTAGTTCCTTCAATCACTTAAGAAATGATCCTGTTACATTAAAAGATCATATCACTGTTTTGTGTTATTGGGGGTCGGATTTAAAAATAAAAAAAGGAGATGCTTTCAACTTAAATCAAAAGATTTATAAACGATTTTATCAGTTTAAAGATTTTCAGTTTGTTGCCTTAATAACCAATAATCAAAAAGACTTGGTAGAAACGGTAGAAGAAGAACTTTCTAAAGGTGCTGGAACAGACTTAGTAAATTGGAAATTCATGATGGGTACATCATCAGATATTGAAAATCATTTTGAAAGTCTTAATACAAATCTTTTATTAAATTCTAAACATAGTACTCCCTATGTCTTTATAATTGATCGAAATGGAAACTTAAGAGGACGTGATGATGATGAAGACATTGGGACTTTATATGGATACAATGCCGAATCAGTTGCGGAAATAAATAATAAAATGGAAGACGACATAAAAGTAATTTTAGCTGAGTATAGATTGGCATTAAAAAAATATTCGAATAGATAAATTTATTTTTATGAAAAAATATTATTCATTAATTTTATCTTTTATACTTATCGTAATTGCTGTTAGACTATTTCCAGTAATTATTGATAGAGTCGAGAATTATAAAATTGTTGAAAATAATAGATCATCCGATCCCAAACCATTGTCCTACATTATTTTAAATGGGGAAGCGAAAAAAGTCCCAGAATTTTTAATGACTAATCAGGATCAATTAATGATTGGAAATGAAGACTATAATGGAAAGGTTTATGTTGTAGAGTTTTTTTTCACTACATGTCCAAGTATATGTCCAATAATGAATAAAAACATGAAACTTTTAGAAAATGCTTTTGGTGAGAGAAGTGATTTCGGTATTGCCTCTTTTACAATTGATCCAAAACACGATACTCCAAAAGTTCTAAAACAATACTCTGAGCTATATGATGTATTTTCTAAAAATTGGCATTTTTTAACTTCAGATAAAAAATCAGTTTTTGAATTATCTAATAAAGGTTTCAATATTTTTTCATCAATTAATCCTGAGGTTGCTGGAGGATTTGAGCACCAGGGATACTTTGCGCTAATTGACAAAAAAGGTTACATTAGATCTAGATTAGATTCTTTTGGAAATCCAATTGTTTATTATTTGGGGATAGATAATGATACCGATTCAGAATTTCCCGAAGGAACTGAGATGCTTTTAGAGGATATCCCTAAACTATTGAATGAATAGAAAATGGAAATAAACAAAAACTCAGCACCTTCATTAAAATATAAAAAGTGGATTATACTTTTATCAATTGCAATTCCAGTATTAGTTGCAATTTTATTTGGAATTCGAATACCAAATGTGGAACCTCTAAATTTTCTACCGCCTATTTATGCCTCGATAAATGGTTTAACTGCAGTTTTGCTTGTTTTTGCTTTTATTTCAATTAAACAACGAAATATAATTTTACACGAAAGGTTAATGAAATGTGCAATAGCATTGTCTGTTGTTTTTTTAGGAATGTATGTATCATATCATATGACATCTGATCCAACTCCATATGGAGGGAAAGGAATTATTAAAGGAATATATTTCTTTATTTTAATATCCCATATTTTACTTTCTATTGGGATTATTCCAATGGTTTTAATAACCTATGTAAGAGCCATTTCAAAACTCTTTAAAGACCACAAAAGAATTGCAAGAATTACATTTCCAATATGGTTGTATATTGCCGTAACAGGCGTGATTGTTTATTTAATGATATCTCCTTATTATGTCAACTAGGGTAACCAGAATTATAGTATTGGCAATATTTATTTTAATACTATTAGTTGAACCTGCCAATGCGCAGTGTTCAATGTGTAGGGCAGTTCTTTTATCAGAAGAGGGACAACAAACAGCTAAAGGAATTAACAATGGCATTGTTTATTTAATGGCAATACCCTATATATTAGT
Organism: Candidatus Marivariicella sp.; assembly: GCF_983056325.1. Lineage (NCBI taxonomy): Bacteria > Pseudomonadati > Bacteroidota > Flavobacteriia > Flavobacteriales > Flavobacteriaceae > Candidatus Marivariicella > Candidatus Marivariicella sp. The sequence goes on from NZ_CEZOWA010000011.1 coordinate 5,271, forward strand.
TGCTTTGGTGGGGTGGAGAGTTTTCAAGATATATAAAAGCTAATTTTTTTAAAACTTTTAGGTTTATATAATAAACTAGTTTACATTTGTAAAAAATCAATGAAATCAGTAGACCAAATTAAATTGGTAAATGATACAATCAATAAAACTAAAGAAAATTTAAAACCTTCAAGTTTTAATCTGATTTTTTGGGGAGTATTTATAAACGTTAATAAATAAAAACACATATGAAAAAGTTATATCGGCATCCTGATAAGGGATATTTGGGAGGAGTTTGTCATGGTCTTGCAATACACACTAATATTGATCCTATTTTATGGAGGGTATTAACTGTATTTTCAGGTTTTGCAATCATATATATAATACTTTGGATTTTTGTACCAAAGCAACCTAAAGAGATTGACCTAAAATAGCAGGCTATTAAATAATGAATAAAGATCTAGAAAAATTACTTTTTAATCCTATCCGTTTAAAGATAATCTCGTTTTTATTTTCGGTTGATAGTGCAAGTTTTAAAAAATTAATTGAGATTTCTGGAGCTACAAAAGGAAATATAAGTATTCAAATTAAAAAACTAAATGAAGCAGGACTTATTAAGGTCAAAAAAAAATTTAATGAAAATTACCCTTTGACCCTTTGCTTGATAACTCCCAAAGGTGTAAAATCTTTTCAAACTTTTTTCAAGGAATTAAAGTCCTACTCAAATAATAAAAAATGAAATTAAAAAAATTAGATCTAAAATATCTTTTAATTATTCTTGTTGTTAATTTACAAATTGTTCTTGGTCAAAAAGATTCAAGTCAAAAAATAAGGTATTTTACTAAAAAAGGTATTTATTCTTTAACTATAGAGATCTTGGATCTAGAGAGTAATGAAGGGAACATAATGCTTGGGCTTTTTGATGAAAACAAAAACCAAATAGTAGGTGTTAAAAAAATTCCCATCAGTAAAAAAAAATCTTTTGTGAAGATAGACTCCATAGCTTCGGGGAACTATGTTGTTAAATTTTGGCATGATACAAATAATAATGAAAAATTAGATATAAATTTTCTTGGGATACCAAAAGAGGAGTTTGGAAATTCAAATAATGTAAAACCAAAGTTTGGTCCTCCAAAATTTGAGGATATGATATTTAAAATTGAAGATAATTTTTATTTAAAAATGATAGCTCAGAGCTTAAACCTTTAGTTATAAATGCAGTCCAAACAATAAAAAAAATACAAAGTATTAAAATGTATATTTGCAGCGAAAAATTTAATTAATGATTAATATTGAGAATCTTCACAAGTCATACAAAATGGGCAGCAATACTTTACATGTCCTAAAAGGAATTGACTTTAAAGTTGAAGAGGGGGAATTAGTAGCGATTATGGGTTCTTCTGGCTCAGGTAAATCCACACTTTTAAATATAGTCGGGATGTTGGACCTTCTAGACAAGGGCAAGTATACTCTTGACGAGGTCTTGATAAAAGATTTAGACGAAACCAAAGCAGCTAAGTATCGTAATAAATTTTTAGGGTTTATATTCCAATCATTTAATTTGATAAATTATAAAAATGCTCTTGAAAATGTTTCGCTACCATTATATTATCAGGGTATAAAGAGAAAAGAGCGACAAGAAATTGCTTTAAACTATCTTGAAAAGGTAGGTCTTAAAGATTGGGCAACACATTTACCAAGCGAATTATCTGGAGGTCAAAAACAAAGAGTAGCAATAGCAAGAGCAATGGCGTCTAGGCCGAAAGTTTTACTTGCGGATGAACCAACAGGAGCTTTAGATACTACAACATCTTACGAAGTAATGGACTTGATTCAAAAAATCAACGAAGAAGGGAAAACAATTTTAGTTGTTACTCATGAAGAAGATATTGCAAAAATGTGCAAAAGAATAGTTAGACTTAAAGACGGTGTAATTATTGACGATAAAAAAGTAAATCAAGTATTAGCCTCAAAATATGTTTAGTTTAGATCGCTGGCAGGAAATTTTTCAAACTATTGCAAAAAATAAACTAAGAACTTTTTTGTCAGGATTTACTGTGGCACTTGGAATTTTTATTTTTATAATCTTATTTGGCTTTGGAAATGGTTTAAAAAACACTTTCAAAGAAGAATTTTTAGAAGACGCAACAAATACACTTAGAATACGTGCAGGTAGAACTTCAAAACCCTATATGGGATTTAAGACAAATAGACGTATAGAATTTATAAATTCAGATCTAGAGGACATCAAGCTAAATTTCCCTTTTTATCTTCAATACATTACTCCCAGAATTACAAGGTATGCAACTTCAAGCTACAAAAATGAATCCAATAGATATCCAACTCAAGGAGTTGCACCTTCTCATCAATATTTTGAAAAAACAATAATGATGAAGGGTAGGTATTTAAATAAAAATGATATAAAAAATAAAACAAAAAATGCAGTTATAGGTAGGCTAGTTGCATTAGATCTTTTTAAGCAAGAAGAACCCTTGGGGAAATACATTTCTTTGGAAGGAGTTGCATTTAAGGTGATTGGTGTATTTCAGGATGAAGGAGGAGACAATGAGGAAAGGATAGTATTTATTCCTTTTACTACAAGACAATTACTTGAAAAAAGTAATGATAAAATTGATCAAATTTTAGTTAGTTTCAAGCCTGAATTGGGATCAACAATTGCGTTGATTTTTGAAAAAAAACTTAGGTTATTTTTTAAAAACAAAAAATCTATTGACCCCACTGACTCAAAAGGTATTTTTATCAGAAACGTAGCGGAGCAAGCAAGTCAAAATGAAGAATTTGCTAGTATTCTCCAATATATCGTCACTTTTGTTGGCCTTGGAACTTTAATAGCTGGTATCATTGGGATTTCTAATATTATGGTTTTTGTTGTCAAAGAGAGAACGAAGGAATTGGGAGTTAGAAAAGCATTAGGAGCTACTCCAAGATCCGTTATTGCAATGATTCTCCAGGAATCTATTTTCATTACAACCTTATCAGGATCAATAGGTATGATAATTGCCATTGTCATTTTACAAAATTTAGGAGATACTTTAGAAAAGTTTTTTATAAGAAATCCATATGTAGATATTTCTACTGCCCTTTTTTCAACAATTATTCTTATTATATTTGGAGCTATAGCGGGGTATATTCCAGCCAAAAGAGCCGCATCAATAAAACCTATTATTGCTTTAAGAGATGAATAGTTTAAAAATAATATTTGACGGAGATACCTGGCAAGAAATTTTTGGATCAATCCAAAAAAATAAAGTCAGAACTGCAATAACTGTAGTTGGAGTTCTTTGGGGAATATTTATTTATATAGTACTCTCGGGATCAGCTAAAGGTCTAGATAATGGTTTTGAAAGACAGTTTCAAAATGTAGCAATGAATTCGATGTTTGTTTGGAGTCAGTCTTCAAGTATTCCTTATGCTGGTTTTAAAATTGGAAGAAAACCAGGAATAAAGTTACAGGATGTTGAAATATTGAGAAATAGAATTCCTGAAATTCAATATATAGTTCCAAGAAACTCCAGGGGTAGTTTCAGCGGAGGAAGTCCTGCAAATATCGTAAGAAATAATAATTATGGTGATTATGCTATTTTCGGAGATTTTCCAAATTTTACAAAAATTGCCACTCAGGACATATATGATGGAGGAAGATTTATAAATGAAGACGACATAAAAAATAAAAGAAAAGTTTGTGTTATTGGAGAGAGAACAGCGGCTGACTTATTTGAGTTAAATGAAAATCCAGTAGGGAAATATGTTAGAGTGGACAATGTTTACTTTAAGGTTATCGGAGTATTAGTTTTTAGACAGGGAAGTCCTTTTGACTCTGATTCTGACGTGTTTATTCCATTTTCTACTTACCAAAACTTATACAATACTGGGGATAAAGTTGGTTGGTTAAATATAGCTGCTTATGACGATGCAGACGTTGTTAAAGTTGAATCAGAAGTAAAACGGGTTCTAAAAAGAATTCATAAAGTTTCTCCCAAGGACGATAGAGCCTTTGGGTCTTTCAATCTTGGTGAAATATTTAATAGTATAATGGGTTTTGCTGAGGGAATGACATTTTTATCTTTGGTTGTTGGAATTGCAACTATCATTGCCGGTGTTATTGGAATAGGAAATATTTTGTTGATTTCTGTAAAAGAAAGAACGAAAGAGTTGGGAGTTAGAAGAGCGCTTGGGGCAACACCTGGGGAGGTTCGTATCCAAATAATATTAGAGTCAGTCTTTTTAACAATTATTGCCGGAATTTTAGGAATTATCCTTGGAGCATTTGTTTTAGCTGGAATTAATGCTTTCACTATTGACATGACAGATTTACCATATACTAACCCAACTGTTCCAATCCCCTTTGTTTTAGGAGCACTTGCCATAATGGTAACTTTAGGAACTTTAATTGGATTAATTCCAGCGCAAAGAGCAATTAGTATCAAACCAATAGATGCTTTGAGAGAAGAGTAAATTTATAATATAATCTATACACTATGAAAATTTTAAAATATTTAACTATTACATTTATAATTTGTGGGGTCTTATTTGCCGCTGCCTACTTTATAAAAACCAATAGTAAATCAATCATCATATATAAAACAGAATCTCCATTTATTTCCTCGATTGAGGAAAAAACAGTAGTAACTGGTAAAGTAATTCCAGAAGATGAAATTGAAATTAAGCCTCAGATTTCTGGAATTATTCAAGACTTATACGTCGAAGAGGGAGATGAAGTAAAGCAAGGTGATTTATTAGCAAAAGTAAAGGTTGTGCCTAACGAAGGCTCCCTAAATAGTGCGAAAGGAAGAGTTGCTTCGTTAAAGATAATATCAGATAATGCGAAAATTGAGTATAATAGAACTAAAAACCTATTTGAAAAAGATATAATATCCAAACAGGATTTTCAAAATGCATCTTTAAGTTATAATAGATCCAATCAAGATTTGGCTAATGCTAAAAGTGATCTTCAAGTAATCCGTTTAGGTTCTGCAGGTGGTTCTTCCACAGCAAACACTAATATTCGTGCCACGGTTGCTGGAACAGTATTAGAGATTCCAGTAAAAGAAGGGGATCAAGTGGTTGAGAGTAATACATTCAATGCAGGAACTACAATAGCAACAATAGCTGATTTGAATAAAATGATTTTTGAAGGCAAAATAGATGAATCCGAAGTAGAAAAACTAAAGGTTGGTATGGCTTTAATTGTAAACCTTGGAGCAATCCAAAATAAAGATTTTGATGCGAAATTAAAATTCATAGCACCCAAGGGAAATGAAGAGCAAGGAGCAGTTAAATTTAAAATTGAGGGAGATGTTTATTTAGACAATTCAGTAAGCGTAAGGGCAGGATACAGTGCAAATGCAACACTAGTTTTGGCAAGAAAAGACAGCGTTATGGTAATGGCAGAAGCGTTACTTCAATTTGACAAAACAACTGAAAAAACATATGTTGAAGTTGAAAAAGAAGATCAAACATTTGAAAGGGTTGACTTAGAGGTTGGAATTTCAGATGGAATTAATGTGGAGGTTATTTCTGGTTTATCTATGGATGATAAAATTAAGGTTTGGAATCAGACTACACCTGAAAAAATTGGAGATTCTAATGACAATAACGACTCTGAAATCATAGAAGATTAATTTAAAAAACTTATTATAGCATTAACATGAAATATATTTTAACTATTTATTTATTTATTTTTTCAAACTATGTTTTTTCTCAAACATTATCATTGGAAGAATGCGTGGAAATGGCCATTGAAAAAAACATTTCAATAAAACAATCAATATTGGAAATTGAAAATGCTGCTATTGATAAGTCCAATGCTATTGGTAATTTTTTACCAAATTTAAATGCTCAATCTTCACATTCTTGGAATGTTGGACTTAACCAAAATATCACAACAGGTTTGTTAGAAAATTTAACTACTCAGTTTAGTTCAATGGGAGCTAGTGTTGGGATGAATTTATATAATGGACTTCAAAACTTCAATAGACTACATAGAGCTAACCTAAACATACTAGCCAAAAAGTATCAGTTAGAAGATATGATTGATGACACAAAGCTTCTTGTAGCTAATAGTTATTTACAAGTTTTGTTTAATTCTGAAATTCTTAATTCACAAAAAAGTCAATTAATAGTTGCAGAAGAACAATTAAAGAGAACGGTTTATTTGATTGAAGCAGGCTCTCTTCCCAGCGGAGACCTTTTTGAGCTTGAAGCAAACATTGCAAGTCAGGAACAATCTATTATTCAGGCTGAAAATAATTTCATCCTTTCTAAAATCAATTTAGCTCAATTACTACAAATTACAGACTACGATAATTTTAATATAGTTTTTGAAGATCTAGATATTCCTTTTTCTAAAATCTTGGAGCAAAATCCAAAATCAATTTTTGAAAAAGCGTTAACATTTAGAAATGATATTAAATTAGGAGCTGTAAATATAAATATTGCAGAAAAAGATATCGAATTGGCAAAAGGAACCCTTCAGCCTACTCTAAGAGCTTTTTACAGCTACAGCAACAGGATTGGATACTCAGACAGACTTATCGGTACTGGTGATTTTTATTTAGCTCCGATTGGAACAGTTCTTTCTTCAGGAGAAACTGTTGTCAGAGAAGTTGAAAATAGAAGGACTGCTTCTCCACTATCTTTCTCAGATCAATTTAAATTTAATGAAGGTCAAAATTATGGATTGAGTTTAAATATTCCAATTTTTAACGGTTTTACCTCAAGGAATTCAGTTAAAAGAGCTAAAATAAATTTGGAGAGAAGTAAAAATTCCTTCGAAAGACAGAAACTTGACTTGGAAAGTCAAATTAATCAAGCTTACAATGATTTAAGAGGTGCATATAAGTTTTATGAGGCATCTCAAAAAACTGTAAAATCTAGAGATATTGCATTTAAAAATACTCAGGACAGATTCCAAGCAGGGGTGATGAACTCTTTTGATTATGTTCAGGCCAAGCAAAGATATGAACAGTCATTATCTGATCAAATAAGGTCTAAATATGATTATATCTTTAAGTTAAAAGTTGTTGAGTTTTATTTTGGTATCCCTATATCCATTGAATAAAATTTAAATGGATACTTGGATTCTACATATTGAAACTTCCACTAAGAATTGCTCAGTTGCCCTAGGCCTCAACGGCAAACTCTTTAATTTAATTGAAAAAAGTAGTGAAAATTATTCTCATGGAGAAAAACTTCATCCATTTATAAAAGAACTCGTGGATGAATCTCCGATAGATTTCGATGAAATATCGGCTATTTCTGTGAGTAAAGGACCTGGATCATATACTGGCCTTCGAATTGGAGTTTCAGCAGCTAAGGGGCTTTGTTATGCTTTAAATACTCCTTTAATCTCTTTGAATAGTCTTTCTATAATTGCTCAACAGGTAACTACTTCAAAAGGATTTTTTTTAGCACCTATGATTGACGCGAGGAGAATGGAAGTTTATACTCAGATTTTAGATCACAATTGTAAAATTGTTAAAAATACTTGGGCTGAGATTTTAACTGAAAATAGTTTTGAGGATTATTTATCCAAAAATAAGATATTGGCTTTTGGATTTGGATCACATAAGACAAAAAATTTGATACAAAGTCCAAATTTTAAAATTCTTGATTATCCAATTGAGCCATCAGCTAAGTATATGGTTTCATTGTCTTATAATAAGTTTCAAATAAAAGATTTTGAAGATGTTGCATATTTTGAGCCGTATTATCTTAAAGAATTTTACTCCACTAAAGTACAGAAAACTTAATTTGTTTAATTACTTCTTCTATTGTTTTGACTGGAAGATTGCACCTTGAATCTTCACAAACGTAAAATAAAGTTTGATTAGTTTTAAATCGATTTTTGAATAGAGGAAGATCACTTTTTGATTGACTAGCTGAAATACGACAATTAGGTAAGTATATTTTATTGAGTTTTTTTGACAGTTCAAAAGCGTTATTTCCAATTATTGCAATTTGATATTGGGGAATTTTATTTAATGCAATTAACTGAAGCCATTGAGAATAATTACCAGGAAACATTTTAACTTTTTTAGTCATGTTTTTTATCATTTTCAAAGAGATAGATTTTAAATCATCTCGGTTCAAGTGTTGAGAAATAAAACTTAAATTTTCAGCCATGAGAGCATTGCTAGATGGAATTACATTATCCTCAACATCTATTTTCTTTGACCATAATGACTTATTTTCCCTAGAACTAAAATAAAAATAATGAAGATTAGTATCGTAAAAATTCAAAAGACAATAATCAATTAATCTGTATGCAGTTTCAATATATTTTTTTTTGTGTAGAGTTTCGAATGCCATAATTAGTAGTGAAATCACTGAAGCATAATCTTCTAAGACTCCATAGATTTTATTTTCTTCTTTTTGATAAATTCTCAAAAGTTTGTTGTCTTCTAATAAAAATTTAGATAAAATAAAATCAATATTTATCTCTGCTGCATCTTTAGATTCTTGCCACCCAAAAGTTTGGTAAGAACTTAACAATCCTTTAGCTATTATTGCATTCCAGCTACATATTATTTTTTCATCTCGAAATGGTTTTATTCTTTTTTCACGATTAGCATAAAGGAGTGTTCTCCAGTTATTTGTTTTTAAAATAAAATCCTTTAGATTTAAATTGTTTTTATCACAAAACTCTTCTTCAGTTCTGGTTCTAAAAAGAACTAACTTTTTTTCCTCAGGCCAATAACTGGAGTTATTATCATTTAAAAACTTAATAAATAAGGAGTAATCTTCCTTTAGAATATTTTTAATTTCCTCCTCATTCCACACATAAAATGCACCCTCTTTAAGATTGAATTTTTTAGAAATACTATCGGCATCTAAAGCAGTATAAAAGGCGCCATTTTCATTTTTTAGTTCCCTTAAAATAAATTGTAATGTCAGTTTCGCAGTTCTTCTAAAGTGAGATAAATTATTACTTTTAAATGCCTCAGAAAAGACTTGTAGCAGTTGACCGTTATCATATCCCATTTTTTCAAAATGAGGAATATGCCACCTTTCATCAGTAGAATACCTTGAGAAACCACCGCCAACAAAATCAAAAACACCACCCATAGAAATTTTGTGAAGAGTTAGAAGCCAGAACTGTTGTAATTTTAAATTATTTTTATTAGTTAACGATAAAAACTGCCAACACCTCAATTGAACAGGCATCATAAACTTGACATGTCCTCTGAATCCACCATTTTCGTAGTCAAAACTTTCCTCAGCGGTATTTAATACTTTATTTATATCAATTTTAACTTCCTCTTTTTTGGTCGAGCTTTTTTGTTTTTCAATGATTTTTTGAATTTGAACTCCATATTCAAAAGCTGTCTTAGGTTTTTTATTATATAATTCAACTAGTTTTTTTAGTGTAGCATTCCAGTTATCAATATTTACATATGTGGACCCCCATATTGGGGCTCCATTTGGGAGTGCTACAATATTTAAAGGCCAACCGCCTCTACCACTAATTATCTGTAGAGCTTCCATATATAAATGATCAACTTCTGGCCTTTCTTCCCTATCGATCTTAATTGAGATAAAATTTTTATTCATGTATTTTGCAGCCTCTTTATTTTCGAAGACTTCTTTTTCCATTACATGACACCAATGACAAGTCGAGTAGCCAATACTTATTATTAAAAGCTTATTTTGTTTTTTAGTATAATCTAATATATTGTCTTCCCAAGAAATCCAATTAACTGGATTGTATGCGTGTTGAAGTAAATACGGGCTAGTTTGTTTAATTAATGAATTAGAATGTTTTTTGGGCTCACTATCCATTAATTGCAGTTACTGTTTCTACTTGGCCTGGCATCATTTCTTTTAACATGTTTTCAATACCATCTTTAAGTGTAAGAGTAGAAGATGGGCATCCGCTGCAAGCTCCTTGAAGAATTACATTTACACTTAAACTCTCAGGTACATATGAGTCAAAAACAATACTTCCTCCATCAGAAGCAACTGCAGGTTGAATATATTCATCCAAAATTGAAATGATTTTTTTCTCAATATCACTATGGTTTGTAGTTTCTATGGTTAATTTTGAATTATCAATTTTTTTTGGATTAAATAGCATCTTTTGTTGTTCCAAACCTTTTACTATTAATTCTCTTATATCTAAAATAACACTGTCCCATTCTGTTATGTCAAACTTTGTGATTGAAATATAATTTTCTGACACAAAAACTTCTTTCACGTAGGGTAGATGAAATAATTCAATAGCTAATGATGCGTCTTTGGCATCCTCAATATTTTTGTATTCAATATTTTCTTCAACTAATTTTTTATTAGCAACAAACTTCATTACCGATGGGTTTGGAGTGCTTTCAGCATAAATACTGATTGGAGTTTTGGTTTCACTAAAACTAGACTTAAGAATAGCTTCCCCTGAATTTAAATAAGTTTTGATTTGATCACGAACCTCATCTATTACCTCTTCCCATTCTAAGATATTAAAACGTTCAATCAAAATTGATTGATTATTAATAGTTACAGACTTTACAAAAGGTAAATAAAAAAGTTTTTGAACAATAGGAGAGTCTTTAGCATCATCAATATTATTAAACTTTTTAGAATATGCGATACCTATAGGTTTGTCCATCTGAAAATCAGCTATTGGATTTCCTAATTCACATTTTGCTTCAACATTAAAAGATTCCATTATTTTTTTTACAAAAATACTACATCAACATGATATTATTTAATTTAGTACTAAACAAATTATTTATTATGCTTATAAAAAGTGTTAGAGGTTTTACTCCTGTTTACGGTGAAGAGTGTTATTTTGCTGAAAACTCTTCGGTTATTGGAGATTTAATTATAGGTAATAACTGTTCCGTATGGTTTCAGGCTGTCATTCGTGCAGATGTTAATTCAATTAGGATAGGAAATAGAGTCAATATTCAAGATGGAGCTGTAATACATGCAACATTTAAAAAAGCATCAACAAAGATAGGGAATGATGTTTCTATTGGACATAATGCAATAGTTCATGGGTGTATTATTGAAAGTAGTGTTCTAGTTGGAATGGGAAGTATTATTATGGACGACTGTATAATTGGAAGCAATAGCATAATAGCAGCAGGATGTGTCTTGCCAAAAGGAACTATTGTCCCCCCAAATTCAGTATATGCCGGTGTTCCAGGAAAAAAAATTAGATCTGTAGATTCAAAACTTAAAACAGAAGAAATAGACAGGATAGCTAAAAGTTATATTATCTATTCTTCTTGGTTTAAATAAAAAAACCCATCTTTAAAATGGGTTTTTTTATTGAATTGATGGAGTTAGATTTAAAATCCAAGTTCATTTTTAACGTCTACAAGTAAATCTTTTCCTTTAGCCATAATAACAAAACCTCCAGGAGTAGAATCTATTACGTAATCAAAACCTTGAGCTGCGGCAACTTTCTCAATTGCGGAACGTGCTTTTTCAATTAGCGGAGACATCATATCCTTTTGTTTTTTTTGCAAATCTTGAGCGGCAGTTTGCTCAAATTTTTGAATATTTTGTTGCATGGCCTGAAGTTCTTCGGCTCTTGACTGATTAGTTATTTCAGTCTGATTTGCTGCATCTGCAGAATATGTTTGCTGCTTGACTTGTAACTCCTTGATAGTGTTTTGGATATCAGTTGTATAAGTTTTTTGAAGCTTTTCTAATTCTTTTTGAGCAGTAATTACTTCTGGCATATCTGTAATTAGCTTCTGAACATCAATGTGTGCAACTTTAGATTGCGAATGAGTAAATTGAAAAGGTGCTATCATCAAAAAGACAAAAGCAAAAAGTTTAATTAATTTTTTCATTTTAATTTAGTATTTCGGATTATTAATTTTTGTTTTTCAAAGCGTCCAACTTTTGATTTCGCGCTTTTATTTTTTCTTTAGTTTGTATTCTTTTAAGAACCAGGTCGCTAATATCGTAATTTTTTGCTGAATATAACATAACAATATCTGAAGATCGGTCAAAAATAAAATCATATTTCTTTTCCTTAGCTATTTGTTGAACTATTACAAGAACTTGATCTTGTATGGGTGTAATTAACTTTTTCCTTTGTTTAATTCTGTCACCATTTGGACCAAATCTCTTTTCTTGAAGAGCAATAATTTCATTTGCATAGTCATTGATTTCTATTTCTCTGTCAGCTATTAGTTCAGATGTTAGTAATATCCGCTCGGAATTAAGTTGATTTTGAAATTGAGATAGTTGTATTTTTTTTAATTCAATTTCTTTTTTCCACTGAACTATTCTTTCATCTAAAATTTTAGTTGATTTCTTGTATTCACTAATGTTATCTAAAATAACATTCATATCAATATATCCAATCCTAACCCCTCTTTGTGCATTAATTAAGCCACAATAAAAAACAAAAGTTAGAACTAATACCCTTTTTAAAAAAATAGTGAAGTCTTGCATCATAAAACTGATTGTTAAACTTTTATAACGTAATTAAACATTTTTTATTTCCAATTCAATAATATTTTAAAAGTTTTGTCCAATTATAAAGTGAGTTTCCCATCCATTTGGAGTTGGATCCCCAGGAGTAGTACTGTCAAATCCATGTCCAAAATCAATACCAAGTAATCCAAATGCAGGCATAAAGATTCTAACACCCAATCCAGCTGATCTTTTTGATTCAAAAGGATTAAATTGTCTAAAATTATTATAACCATTCCCTGACTCAAGAAAAGTAAGAGCAAAAATTGATGCTGCAGGTTTGAGAGTTATTGGGTAACGAAGTTCTAGTGTAAATTTATTGTACAAAAGCGATCCATCTCTTGAAGACAAAGATTGATTTGGATAACCTCTTAAAGCAATTGTCTCCCTTCCATCCATGGAATAATTATTCGCCATTCCGTCTCCTCCGAGATAAAACCGTTCAAAAGGAATATTGCCTCGATCATTATTGTAGGCACCAATAAACCCAAAATCTGTTTGCGTTTTTAAAACCAGTTTATCAATTATAGTAGTATACCAAGTTCCATTAAATTTTATTTTATAATATTCAAGCCACTTAAATTTAGCCTGATCAATTTTTTGTGTATCTGGATCCCCATTAGGAAGTTGAAACTCCGGATTTTCCTCCATATTAGAGAAGTCCTCCCCTGTAATTAATGAATACGGAAGAGTAAATTTACCTGATAAGGAAAATGAAGATCCACCTACTGGAAAAATTGGATTGACAAAAGTATTGTTTCTTGATAGACCAATTGTATAATTTAAATTACTTGCTTTACCATCTCCAAAAGTGAATAATCCGGTGTAATAATTTTTGAGATTAAAATATTGATATTGAATAGCCTGAGATAAAGTAAAATAATCGTCTGGCACTCTAAGTCTTTTAGCTATTCCAATACTTGCACCACTAATTTGCATGTATTGTGACTTATCTGCTTGGCCTGTAAAGTAATCATACCTATATTGGACTGTATGAGATAATGATGTGGATAATTGAAAAGGTTGTTTCCCTCCTAACCATGGCTCAGCAAAACTAAAACTGTAAGTACTATAAAACTGACTTGCTTGAAGCCTTAGGCTCAATGTTTGACCGTCTCCCATTGGAAGTGGTTTATAAGCCTTTTTATTTTTTAAATTTTGGATAGAAAAATTGTTAAATGAAAACCCCAATGTTCCTATAAAACCTCCACCACCATATCCGCCCTGAAGCTCTATTTGACTTGCTCCCGACTCAACTAAGCCATATTCAATATCGACTGTTCCCTGATTAGGATCAACATTTTTAAAATTTGGACTTATTTGTTCTGCATCAAAAAATCCAAGCTGCCCAAGCTCTCTTACTGTTCTAACAACTTTATCTTTACTGTACAATTCACCGGGTTTAGTTCTAAGTTCTCTATAAATAACTCTGTCGTTGGTTTTGGTATTTCCTACAACAGTAATCTTATTAAACTGAGCTAATTTTCCTTCATTTATCCTTATTTCATAATTAATAGTATCGTTTGTTGCACTTACTTCAACAGCATTTATGGAGGAAAAGAGGTATCCGTTGTTTTGGTAAAGATTTGTTAGGTCATTACCATCGGGTTTTTCATTATCTGCAATTTGTTTTTTTAATAGAACACCATTATATGGATCTCCTCTTTTTATTCCAAGTATTTGCTTGAGTTGATAGTTGTTATAAGCGCTATTACCAATAAAATTAATATTACCAAAATAATATCTATTACCTTCTTCAATGTCAATATTTATACTAAGTGAATTGTCATCATTTTTAATTATGGTATCAGAAATGATACGTGCGTCTCTGTATCCTTTTTCCTTGAAAAAATTAATTAAATTTTCTTTGTCTTCAATGAAATCAGAACTAATATATTTTGATTTTTTCCAAAACCTACCTGGAAACTTTGCTTTGGTATTTTTAAATTTTGTTTTTAATTTGAAATCTTTAAAAACTTCGTTTCCACTAAAGTCAATAGATTTTATTTTAATTCGATCTCCTTTATCAATATTAACTACCATTTTCAAACTATTATTTCCAATAGTATCAGGTATAGTATTCAAGATTACTTTCGTATCTAAGAAACCCTCTTTTTTATATTTATTGACTATATAGTTTTTTGTATTTGTAAGAAAACTTTCAGACAATTTTTTTCCTTCAGTTAATTCAGTGTCGGTAATGAGTGTTTGAGATTTTGACTTTTTAAGTCCAATTATCTTGACTTCCGTTAGTGTAGGAAGCTCTTTTATTTCAATTTCAATCGTTGCTCTATTGCCTGAAACATTAGAAACAAAAATATTGATATCACTAAAAAGTTCTAATTTCCATAGTTTATTTATTGTATTACTGATCTCTTCTCCTGGGATTTGAACCAGTTGTCCTTTTCTGAGTCCACTGTAGGATATAACAGTTTTGTTATTGAATGTTTTAAGTCCAGTAACTATAATCGAGTCAATAACATATTTTTTTCCTTTATTGAAATCACTATCTTGAGAGTATCCTTTGATTACAAAACAAAAAGTAATTAGGATAAAAAATAATATTTTATGGATAATATTTTTTTTAAACATTGATCTGTTCACTTGTTTTACCAAATCTTCTTTCTCGATTTTGATAATTAAACAACGCTTTATAAAGGTCTTTTTTTCCAAAATCAGGCCAAAAAACTTTTGTGAAATATAATTCTGCATATGCTATTTGCCATAGTAAAAAGTTACTAACTCTTTGTTCACCACTAGTTCTAATTAGTAAATCAACATCTGGTAAATTTCGGGTATAAAGATGATTATTTATAATGGATTGGTCAACTTTTTCTATTGAAATTGTATTATTTTTAACTTCTGAAGCAATTTTTTTTACTACATGTTCAATTTCTTCTCTTGCACCGTAGTTTAAGGCAATAGTCAAAACCATTTTTGTGTTATTTTTTGTTTTTTCTGAAACTCTTTTGACTTCATTTTGAACTGATTTCGGGAGTGCACTTAGATCTCCAATTGTGTTTAAACAGATATTATTTTTTATAAGTTTATCAATTTCATTTTTAAGTGACTTGACTAAAAGATTCATTAAGGTTCCAATTTCATGCTTAGGACGACTCCAATTATCTGTTGAAAACGCGTAAAGAGTCAAATATGGAATATTAAGATTTAAAACTTCTTCAACTACTTCTTGAACTGATTCAACACCAGTATTATGACCTAGAATTCGATCTAAACCTTTTTTCGCAGCCCATCTACCGTTGCCATCCATTATAATGGCAATGTGTTTTGGAAGGTTGTCTTTGTCTAAGTTATTATTTATCATTCTTTACAATAACAAGGTAAATCCCCAAAGGTAAAAGAAATTGTTATTCCGCTAAAAATATACCAATCATTATTATTCTTATTTCCAAAGGAATAGTCATTTACCCCAGTATTTTCTCTAGGAGAGCTTCCGTCTAAATTATCAGTCAATGCGTATCTCGCCCCAACTTCTAATCCAATAACCCAAAACGGACTTGGATTAGTTTTTAGGCCAAAAATAATAGGAATTGAGACACTTTCTCCTTTGCCATATTCTATGGGTTTTGCGATTGGAATTATTGAGGAATTATAATAAAATTCATTGAACATGATATAGCTTGCGCCTAAATACAAATATGGACTGTAGTTTGTTTGAGAATCGTGTAAATTAAAATCAATAAAATTGAATTCAATACCTAAACTTCCCTCACTTATGTTATTCTCAAAACTATATGCTCTACCAAATCTATTAAGATCATTGGTTCTGTAATCAGTTGATTTTAATGTAGAATTTATCGCACTAAACCGAATAGAATATCTAGTGGTTAAGTTCCATTTATAAACTACACCAATTGCTTGATTTGAAGGCATTAGATAATAATTAGACCCTACATCTCCAATGTAATTACTTGTCCCCAAGAATAAGCCGATTTCGTGGTATTGGGAACTCAAGGGTGATGAGTTAAATATCAATAAAAAAATAAAAATTAATTTATTCATTCGATTAAAACACTTTGTGTTTGTCTAACTAAAAAAAATGATTTTTATTGCCTATTTCGTTTATCTAAACCCCAAAAAAGTTTATCTCTAAGTGTCATGAAAAAATCATCTCCCTCTAATTGGATTGTTTTAATAAAAAAAGGTGCTTTTGATATCACAATAGAGCTGTTATTATTTATTGTAAATCTTCTGTTATCAAGAGAAATGAGATATTTTTTGGACCTTCCTGAAACATAAATATCAATATGAGATTTGTCAGGAACTATTAGAGGTCGTATTCCTATATTATGAGGAGCAATAGGGTTTAGCACAAAAGTACTTGCGTCAGGACTTATTATTGGACCTCCACTACTAAGAGAATATCCGGTTGATCCAGTTGGTGTTGAAACTATTAAACCATCAGACCAATATGTAGTTAAAAGTTTTTGATCAATAGTTGTTTTAATAGATAACATTGAAGTACTATTTTTTCTATTGACAGTAATTTCATTTAAAGCATACGGAAAGTCTAATATGTCTAATATTTCAGGAGAAGTTTTGACTTTTATGAGTGTTCTCTTGATTAATTTATAATTTTTATTAAAAAATATATCAAGCCCTTTAATTAAATTTTCTTTGTTGAGGCTTGTAAGGAAACCAAGCTGACCAGTATTAATACCTAATATAGGAACTTCACTATCTCCAACTATTGGTATAGCTCTTAGTAATGTTCCATCACCGCCAATTGTGAATAAAACATCAATCTCGTTTATATCTAATGGTTTTTGTTTTTTCTTAAGAGTTAGTGATTTTAAAAAATCAATATAAATTTCGTGATTATGATTATCCAAGTATTCGATAACTGCAATTTCATATTCAGTTAATGGATCTGGTTTTGGAGAAATTCGAAAAATACCAACTTTCATGATATTAGATATTTAATACAATATTACAAAACTTTAGCTCTTGCTTATATTGATTCTGAGTCTTTAACTAAATTTAATTAAAAAGCTTATTTAATTGAATTTCGAATCATTAATTTTGAAAAAAAAACATGACCAAACTTAGTGTAAATATTAATAAAATTGCAACGTTACGAAATGCTAGAGGAGGAAATACCCCAAATTTGATTGATTTTGCTAAAAATATAGAGTCATATGGAGCTCATGGAATCACAATACATCCTCGACCTGACGAACGTCACATTAAGTATGCAGACGTTTATGACTTATCTAAAGTAGTTAAAAGTGAATTTAACATTGAAGGTAACCCTAATAACAGATTTGTTGCTATGGTTATCGACGTAAAGCCAACTCAAGTTACTTTGGTTCCTGATTCAGATGATGCAATCACTTCTAACTCTGGATGGAATACAAAAGATAATCTGATTTTTTTAAAGGAAACTATTTCGGAGTTCAAAAAAAATGGAATTAGAACATCAATATTTGTTGATCCAATAACTGAAATGATTGAGTACGCAAAAATGACTGGAACTGATAGGGTTGAATTGTATACTGAAAATTATGCGGTTGGGTTTTTAAAAAACAAGAAAACTGCTGTGTCATCCTATGTTTCTGCTTCTAAAATAGCAACTGATTTAGGTATAGGTATAAACGCAGGACATGATTTAAATCTTGAAAATTTAAAGTTTTTTAATGAAAGTATTCCCGAATTACTGGAGGTTTCTATTGGTCATGCATTAATTTCTGAATCATTGTGTAACGGGTTAGAAAGTACAATAAGAATGTATATTGATCAATTATCTAGATGAGAAAATTGTACTCCAATATATTAGGTGAAGGCAATAATCATTTGACTATATTACACGGGTTCCTCGGAATGAGTGATAACTGGAAAAGTTTAGGTAATGTTTTTTCAAAACTAGGGTTTAAGGTTCATTTAATTGATCAAAGAAACCACGGAAGGAGTTTTTGGAATAAAGATTTTAGTTATGAGATACTGGCAGAAGATCTTCTTTTTTACATGAATCAAGAGAAAATCACTAAATCAATTATAATAGGGCATTCAATGGGAGGAAAAACTGCTATGAAATTTTGCTCCAGATATCCTGAGAGGATAAGTAAATTAATTATTGTTGATATCTCTCCAAAAAAATATAATTCAAGTCATGATAAAATATTAGAGGGCCTGACTTTATTAAATTTTAAAATTATTAAAACAAGAAAAGATGCAGATTTACATTTATCTAACTATATTTTAGAATCAGAGATAAGGCAATTTTTGTTAAAAAATTTATATTGGATAGCTCCTGGAAAATTAGCATTAAGATTAAATATTTCTATTTTAAAAAACTCATCACAGATTATTAGTAAAGAAGTAATAATAAAAAATATTTTCAATAAACCGGTACTATTTCTTAAAGGTCAAAATTCAAACTATATATCAAATAATGAACCTAAGCTATTAGAAAAATATTTTTCAAATTTTCAAATTAAAACAATTAAAAATTCTGGTCACTGGCTGCACGCTGAAAACCCAGTAGACTTTATAAAAACAGTAAACAATTTTTTAGGCGTCTGAATAATCACAAATTATTATATTTAATAAAGTATTTTAATTGGTATTAAAAATAAAAAATGCAAAATTACATACTCCGCAACGGAGAGAAGAGTGATTCACTTTCCATACTTAGTTTAATAAAAGAATTAGCTGAATTTGAAAACGAGCCGAATGCGGTCAACCTAAGTGTTCTGGATATAGAAAATGATGGTTTTGGATTAACACCTAAGTTTAAATGTTTTGTTGTCGAAGCAAATAGTAAATTAATTGGAATGGCATTATATTATCCCCGCTATTCAACTTGGGATGGAGAAACACTTCATTTGGAAGACCTAATTGTTAGTCAGAACCACAGAGGAAAAGGAGTAGGAAAACTATTGTATACGGCCTTTATTAATGAAGCTTTAAAAACTGGATTAAAAAGAGTTGAATGGAATGTTTTAGATTGGAATGTTAACGCTATAAAATTTTATGAAAGTACTGGAGCAGAAGTTTTAAATGATTGGACAACGGTACAAATGACAAACAAAGGAATGATTGATTTTACTAGCTTAAATAAAAAAAATTGAAAATATTTAAGTTCGGGGGAGCTTCTGTAAAGAACGCAGAGGGAGTTTCAAATCTGGTTAAAATTTTAAGAGGAACCGATTGCAATGACACAATAATTGTTGTTTCAGCTATGGGTAAGACGACAAACTCTCTTGAAAAAGTAGTTGATTTATATTTAAAAAACAGTGATAAGTTAAATGAATATTTATATGAAATTGAAAATTTTCATCAAATAATAGTAAATAATTTATTTGATTCAGAATCCTCCGAAATAGCTTCTTTAATTAAAAATATTTTTAAAGAATTAAAGATTTTTCTGTTAACCAATAAATCAGAAAAATATAGTTTTGTTTATGATCAGATAGTGAGTTATGGTGAAATTTTATCTACAAAGATTATTCATAAATTTCTTATTAAAGAACAAATTGAAAACACATGGTTAGATTCAAGAAAGCTAATAAAAACAGATAGCTATTACAGAGACTCTAATTTAAATTGGGATTTAACTCTCCAAAAAATAAAAGCAAGATTAGAAAATGGAAAAACTTATATTACTCAAGGTTTTATTGCCAGTGATATTAATAATTTCACAACCACATTAGGAAGGGAAGGCTCAGATTATTCTGCAGCTATATTTGCATACGCTCTCAATGCAACTGAAGTTACAATATGGAAAGATGTTGAGGGTATTTTAAATGCTGATCCTAGATATTTTAGTGAAACAACTTTACTGGAACATGTCTCATACAGAGAAGCTATAGAGTTAGCTTTTTATGGTGCATCAGTAATTCATCCTAAAACTCTTCAGCCCCTACAGAGAAAAGAGATCCCACTATATGTCAGGTCATTTTTAAATCCAAATTTAAAAGGAACAACTGTAAAAAAGGGGAGTCCTCTATCCCCTTTTATACCGTGTTTTATCTTAAAAAAAAATCAAACTCTCTTGGAATTATCTTCGTTAGATTTTTCATTTATTATAGAAGATAACATCAGTTATATATTTAAATTATTACACTTACATCAAATGAGAGTTGAATTAATTCAAAATTCTGCAATTAGTTTTTCTGTTTGTATTTCAAATAAATATAATCGATTAGATGAACTTGTTTCAAAACTTAAATCTAGATTTAGAGTACGGATTAATAAAAATGTGAGTTTATATACAGTAAGGCATTTTGATCAAAAATCTATTGAGAAAATCACTAAGAATCAAAAAAATATTTTGTTGGAACAAAGAACTCAGGATACAGTTCAATTTATAACTCATTGATTTTATTTAAAATAACTTTTGAGAGTTTCTCATAACTTTCAAAAGTCAATCCAGCAACATGAGGACTTAAAACTACGTTTTCACTTTTAATTAAATAACGTAATGAGCTAGGAACTTGTTTTTTTTCAAAAACAGCATTAAAAGAGCTAGATTCATATTCTAGAACATCCAGACCTGCTCCAAGTATTTTTTTACTTTTCAAGCCTTTGACTAAATCTGCAGTAACAACTGCACTTCCTCTTGAAGTATTAATTAACCAAAAAGGATTTTTCATTTCTGAAATGAATTTTGAATTGATCATGCCCAAAGTAAGTTCAGTTTGAGGAATATGAAGACTTAATATTTGAGCTTCATCTTTAATTATTGAAAGATCAACTTGTTTAGCATTTTCATCTTCAATATTTTTCTTAATATCATAAAAAATAACCTTAGCATTAAACCCCTTCAATTTTTTTGCTAGACTTTTCCCCATATTTCCATAACCAATTATTCCAAAGACTTTATCCTTGACTTCATACCCTCTTGAAATCTCCCTATCCCATATACCATTTTGAATATTTTTATCAGAGAAGATAATTTTATTCATAAGACATAAAATCATTCCAATGGTATGTTCGCCTACTGCATCTCTGTTGCCTTCTGGTGCAGATAAAACTTTTATACCTTTTATCTTTGCAAAATCAACATCAATATTTTCGACCCCAGAACCTATTCTTCCAATTATTTTTAGTTTTTTTGCCGCAGATAAAAACTCTTTATCAATAGGGAATCTACTTCTAATTATTAATGCATCAAACTTGTGAATTATTTTTAAAATCTCTTGCTTTGATTCTAAATAGAATTCAATATTTTCATGTCCTGAAGACTTTAGTCCTTTAATTAAAAGAGGATGGTTTTTATCAATATGTAGTATTTTCATATTAAAAACCTAAAATACTTTTTGCTATATAAAAAAACAAGAATATACCAAAAATATCATTTGAAGTAGTTATGAAGGGACCCGTTGCTAATGCGGGATCAATACCTTTTTTATTTAAAATAATAGGAGTAAAGGTTCCAACAAGCGCAGCAACAATAATAACACTCATCATAGACAAAGCAATTGTAAGACTTAACTTTATATCTTGATTTATAATTTGACCAAATATCATTAATAAAACAGACAATGCAAAACCATTTATTAAACTTAGCCCTACTTCCTTGATTAGCCTTGAGAGAAGAGATCCTTTTAGGTTGTCATTTGCTAAACCTTGAACTATGATTGCAGAAGACTGAACCCCAACATTCCCAGCCATTGCAGCAATAAGAGGGGTATAAAAAAATAGACTTCGCAACTTCGGATTAGACATTATTACTTCAAATTCTTGTAAAATAAAAACACTTCCTAAACCACCTACAAGACCCAGAAAAAGCCATGGAAGTCGCGCTCTAGTAAGTTCATAAATCGTGTCATCTGCCTCTACATCTGTAGCAATACCTGCGGCAAGTTGATAATCTTTTTCTGCTTCCTCTTTGATTAAGTCTAAAATATCATCGATAGTAATTCTACCGACTAGTTCTTTGTTTTTGTTAACGACAGGAATAGCCTCTAGATCATATTTTGTCATGATTTTGGCAACTTCTTCTCCGTCTTGATCAACAGTAACAAAATCAACTTTTGAAATATAGATATCTTTTACTTTGTCATTAGATTTAGCAGTCAATAAATCTTTTAAAGATAATCTTCCTTTTAGTCTATTATTAATATCCACTACATATACCGAATGTATCCTAGTTATTTCTTCTGCTTGACTTTTAATAGTATTCAAGCATTTTGATACACTAAGATTTTCTTGCACTTTAACTAATTCTTTCGCCATTAAACCACCTGCTGAGTTTTCTCCATATGTTAATAGTTCTCTGATATCATCAATATGCGAAGAGTCCGTAATTTCTGACATTACTTTTTCTTGCCTTTCTTCTGGAAGTTCAGCAATAATATCTGCAGCATCATCAGTATCAAGTTCCTCAACTTCTTCAGCAATTTCTTTTGCTGAAAGATTTTCTAAAACTGCTTCCCTTTGATCTTCGTCAAGCTCAGGGAGAATATCTGCAGTTTTCTCACTATCTAAAAGTTTGATTAAATATGTTCCTTGGTCTGGATTAAGTTCATTAACTAGCTCAGCAATATCTGCAAAGTGAATATCTTTTAGTTGTTTTCTTAGCTTTATTTTATTTTCTTCAGCTATTAATATTTTAATAGCTATAATAAAGTCTTTATGAATTTGAAAGTTTGACATTTTCAATCATTTTAGTAAGCTTGACAAATGCCTCAGTATCGAGGGACTCGGGTCTTAAGTCAAATATACTATCTTCTTTAATATTTTTCGGTAAACTAAAAGTTTTTAAACTATTTCTTAGTGTTTTTCTTCTTTGTTGAAAGCTTGTTTTAACAACTTTAAATAATAATTTTTCATCACAATCAAGCAAAATATTTTCTTTTCTATGCATTTCAATAACACCAGATTCTACTTTAGGTATTGGTTTGAAAACCTTAGATGAGACTGAGAATAAATAGCTTGTGTTAAAGAAAAGTTGACATAAAACAGAAAGTATTCCATATTTTCTTGAACCAGGTGGTTCACATATCCTTTGAGCTACTTCCTTTTGAAACATTCCTGAAAAAAAAGGAATTATTTCACGGTTTTCAATTACTTTAAAGACAATCTGGGTTGAAATATTATATGGAAAATTACCAATAACTGCAAAAGGTCTAACAAAAATATTTTTAAGATTTAACTTTAAAAAATCCTCTTCAATAATCTTATCTTTTAATTCAGCGAATTGATTCCTCAAGTATTGAACTGATTCAGGGTCAATTTCAACTACATAAGGAGTTGTTTTATTAAGTATAAATTTTGTTAAAACGCCCATTCCTGGTCCTATTTCTAAAACATCATTGTAGTTTTCAAACCTTAATGTGTCTGAAATTTTTTCTGCTATGTTTAAATCAATTAAAAAATGTTGACCTAATTTTTTTTTTGGAGTTATTTCTTTCATTTATGTTCACTTATTATCTCTAATTTAGTTCTAAATGATAGTACTTTTTCTCCAAATTTCTCAACTACTGTCCTCCTTAAAACATTAGATTTATTTTTAATATAACTATCAATTAGTGATTCTGAAATCAATAAGTATTGAGTTGCATAATTACAAAAGTCATTTTCATCATCAATTTTAATTTTTAAAACTTTCACTTCAATAAAATAATTAGTACTTAACATTTCAGGAATGTGCTCCTCTTGCATCCATCTCAACCACTCAGTCTCTATACTTTTGTCTAGTTGAGATGTTACATTATAATATATCACAATCCAATAATATCAAACCCTGTATAGGGAACAAGAGCCTTTGGAATTATAATTCCTTTTTCTGTTTGAAAGTTTTCTAATAAACCAGCCACAACTCTTGGAAGAGCCAATGCACTTCCGTTTAGAGTATAAACTCCTAGTTTCTCCCCTTTAATAGTTTTGTATCTGAGTTTAAGTCTTTCAGACTGGAAATCGTTAAAAATGGATACAGAACTTATTTCTAACCATCTTTTTTGTGCAGCTGAATAGATTTCAAAGTCATAAGTTAGTGATGAAGTGAAGCCCAAATCTCCACCACAAAGTTTTAAAATTCGGTAAGGTAATTCTAAATCCGAAAGTATATTTTTAATATGTTCAACCATATTATTTAAAGCGTCTAATGCATTTTCTTGTTTTTCTAAACGAACTATTTCTACTTTATCAAACTGATGTAAACGATTTAAGCCTCTAACATGAGCTCCATAGCTTCCAGCTTCCCTCCTAAAACAAGGGGTATAGCCTGTTATGCAAATAGGTAATTCATTCTCTTGCAATAAGACGTCCCTAAACATGTTAGTGAGAGGAACTTCAGCAGTAGGTATCAAATAAAGATCGTCTTCTTGTGAATGATACATTTGCCCCTCTTTATCCGGTAATTGTCCAGTTCCAAATCCTGATTCAGAATTTACAAGATGTGGGACTTGAAACTCATTATAACCTGCAGAAGTATTCTTGTCAAGAAAAAAATTAATTAACCCTCGCTGAAGACGAGCGCCTTTATTTTTGTATACTGGAAATCCAGCTCCAGATATTTTACTACCAAGTTCAAAATCAATAATATCATATTTTTTAGCAAGATCCCAGTGAGGAAGTGCTTTATCAGATAGCTCGATTAAATTACTACTTCTAAAAATTTCTTCATTGCTATCTTCTGATTTACCGTCAGGAACACTTTCGTGAGGAATATTTGGCACCAATGTTCTAAGATCAGTTATTTTTTTTTCAATTATATTTAAATTTTCTTGAATAGATTTAGAGGAAAATTTTAATTCAGAGGATTCTATTTTTAATTTATTTGCTTTTTCATTTACCCCACTTTTATAAAATACTCCAATATTTTTTGCGATAACATTTGCTTTTGCTTGATTGTTTTCCAGTTCTGTCTGCATCCTTCTTTTTGAAGAATCAAGTTTGATTATTTCATCAATTATTTTTTCAGCATCAAAATTTCTTTTTTTTTGAGCTTCAATAATTTGATCCCTATTTTCTCGAATGAATGATAGTGTTAACATATCTTATTATTTAAATACAAAAATTATTGTATTGTTATTTATTATTTTCTAATTCATGACATAACTTTTTGTCAAGTAGTAATTGTGATTTTAGGGATTCCAATGAATTAAACTTTTTTTCATCTCTAATTTTAGTATGAAAACTGATCTTAATAGTTTCATTATAAATATTTTTATTAAAATTAAAAAAATGAACTTCAATAGTTGTTTTTTTTGAAGAAACGGTTGGTCTAATTCCATAGTTTAACATTCCAAAATACTTTTCACCCATCCATTTCATAGACACCCAATAAACTCCTTTTTTTGGTAATATCTTATATTCTGCTGTAACTTCAATATTTGCAGTAGGAAAACCTAATTTACTTCCTAATCCTTGATCGTGAATAACGACACCCTCAAGAACAAAATTTCTCCCCAAATATTCGCTTACAGTTTTAATATCACCACTAGAAATAGCATTTCTGATTTTTGTTGAACTAACAGAAATAGCATCTATATCTTGAGCTGGAATGACTTCAACATTAAAACCAAATGTTTTGCCATACGAAATTAAGTCTGAAACCGATGCAGTTCTATTTTTTCCAAATCTATGATCATAACCAATAAATAATTTAGAAACTTTTAAAGTATTAACTAAGATATCTTGTGTAAATTTTTTAGCACTCAAATTAGAAAAATCAAGTGTAAAAGGGTGAATAATTAAAACATCAACATTTAATTGTTGTAATAATTTTTCTTTTTCTTTCATGCTATCTATTAATGATAGACTTTTTTTGTCTTGAATTACACTTCTGGGATGCGGAAAAAAAGTTAAAACTACAGCATTACTATTGCTGGAATGAGCACTTTTAACTAACTTTTTTATTATGGCCTGATGTCCAATGTGAACACCGTCAAAAGTTCCAATAGTTAAAAAAGATTCTTTTAAACTTCTATAATCTTTTATGTTATTGTAAACCTTCATTAAAAAACACTAATTTTATATTTAATAATCAAAAATACCATTTTCATTTTATCATATTGACTTGATTATTTATTTATATGAAAAATTTTTTTTTAAACTTATTTTTACTTCTAATAATTAATTTATTATTTTTTTCTAGTGAAATCAAATCTCAAGAATATTTGATTTCTGATACTGGTAAAGTTGAAGAAGTAGATAATACCTCAGTTAAAATTTTTAGGTTAAATAATTATGTTTTAAAAAACGAATTTTTATTTCACAAAAAAAATGAAATTTTTCTTCCAAATGAGGATAATGAATATGAATTATTTTTAATTGAAAAAACACAAGTTCTATCAGAAAAACTTTCTTTAAGGTACCCTTCAATTAAAACTTTTAAGGGGTCTAGTAAAAATAGACCCAGTGTTTCTTTAAGAATTACAATAACTCCAAGAGGCATTTCTGCTTGGATTAATATTCCAGATAAAGAAAATGTTTTTATTCAGCCAAATCGAGCCTCAAAAGGAAGACATTATGTTTATAAAAGAAGTGAAAAAGTAAATAAAGATTGGGAATGTGAAACTACAAGTAATTTTATTTCAAATAAAAATTCAAAAAAAAATATTAGCTACAATAAGCCCATAAATAATGATAAAACTCTCAGAACATTTAGATTAGCTATAGCTACAACTGCTGAATATACAAACCATAAAGATGATAATGATGACGAAAACGGTACTGGACAGGAAGACGCACTTGCCTCAATTGTTTCAACTATAAACAGAGTAAATAGTGTTTACGAAACAGATCTAAGCATAACAATGCAACTCATTTCTGGTATTGAAATTATTTATACTGATCCCGACACAGACCCTTATACAGGTAATTATAATTCTGAAGTACAAGCAGATCTGACTTCAAATATTGGAGAAGAAAATTATGATATAGGTCATCTTTTTGCTTATGGCTCTAATAATGGAAATGCAGGCTGTATTGGATGTATATGTAAAAATGGAGACAAAGGAAGCGCCTTTACATCGCATGGTTTTTTATCCAATGATGGAGAGTTTTTAACAGATTATTTCGATATTGATTATGTTGCCCATGAAATGGGACACCAATTTGGTGCATACCATTCTTTTGCTTTTAATGATGAGGGTACTGGGTCAAATGTTGAGCCAGGTAGTGGTTCCACAATAATGGGCTACGCAGGAATAACTGGACCAGACGATATTCAACCCCACAGTGATCCATATTTTAATTACAGAAGTATTGAAGACATTTCAGATTACATCGCAACTGAATCTTGTTATACTTCAAGTGAAGTAATAAATAATCCTCCAATTGCAGATGCTGGAGTTGATTTCACTCTCCCAAAGGGAACTGCTTATGAACTTTTAGCTTCAGCAACAGATCAAGACGATGACCTGCTTACTTATTGTTGGGAGCAAATTGATAGTGGTCCAATGACCGCTTCACAATTTGGCCCTAGTAATTACACCGGTGCTACGGCTAGATCTTTACCTCCATCTATTAGTTATTCTAGAAGTATTCCAAATTTAAACTCAGTTTTAAACGGAGAATTAATCCTAGATAATCCACAAATTAATTCATCCTGGGAGACAGTATCAAATGTATCTAGAGAGTTAAAATGGGGATTAACTGTTAGGGATCGATCTCCCTCATCAATGGGTCTAGGGGGTCAATCTTCTAGAGACTCTATGACCTTAGTCATAAATACTAATGCTGGACCTTTTAAAGTAACTTCCCAAAATGAAGATGAAAATATTTGGAAAACAGGAGATAAAGTTACTATTGGATGGGACGTAGCCAAAACAAATTTAGATCCAATTAACACTTTAGAAGTTTCGATTTTATTGTCAGTTGATGGAGGTCAAAACTTTGATACAACTATAACAAGTTCTACGTTAAATGATGGTGAATTTAATTTTAGAGTGCCCAACGGATTATCATCAGATAATGCAAGAATAAAGATTATTCCTACCAATTCGATATACTATTCTGTTAATCCAAAACCAATAAAGATTATTCAAAGACCCTTTGCAGTTTTATTTGATAAATTCTCGTATGATTTTTGCAACCCAATTTCAGAAAATATATACTTTGATATGGGAGTTTATGAATCTTTAAATGATCCTATTACACTAAATATAATAGATCTGTCAAGTGGTGTAACCTCTGTGTTTGAACAGAATTCTTTTTCATCAAGTACTTCAAGTGTTAGTATAAACTTAACTGGACTGTCAAGTTTACCTATTGGAAAAAGCATATTTCAATTAGAAGCTCAAGCAGGAACAATATCTGATATTTTTCCATTGGAAATAAATAATTATCAAGAATTCACATTCGGACCTAATCTTTTAAGTCCATCTCAAGGGAACGAGGAAGTTTTAGACTTTCAATTTGAATGGGACAATAACCCTAATGTTTCAAAATATATATTTGAAATTTCATCAAATCTCAGTTTCTCGAATTTAGATTACCAAATCAATACCGAAAATAACTTTTTAAGCTTAAATGATTTGGATCCCTCAACAACATATTACTGGAGAGTGGCTTCGATTAATGAGTGTGGCACTAGTGAGTGGTCAGAAGTTTTCTCTTTTGTCACTGCTAAAATTACTAATAATAGCTATGTTGCTGGAAACTTGCCATTAGTTTTAAATGATGCTACTATAATAAATAATCAAAGTGTTACTACTGGATATACTAACGCTTCCATTTTCATAAGTGATGTAAATGCAATTAGTAATATTGAAATTCTTATTAATATTAACCATACTTGGGTGTCTGATTTGTCTCTGTTTTTAGAGTCACCCGATGGTACTATATTTAGCTTAGCTGAAAATATAGGTTTACAAACCCAGTTTGGAGAGGGAGATAACTATACAAATACAGTTTTTTCTCAAAACTCAGATATATCAATAAATGATGGAACACCACCATTTACAGGAAGCTTTCGCCCTAACCAACCAATTGATGGTTTGATTGGTAATTCGGCATTTGGTAATTGGACTTTAAAAATAGAGGATAATGGTCCGCAAGATGTTGGTGAATTATTGAATTTTCAAATAAACTTGACTATCAAAGGAAATTTACTGATTAACAGTGACCTAGATAGTAT
Organism: Candidatus Marivariicella sp.; assembly: GCF_983056325.1. Lineage (NCBI taxonomy): Bacteria > Pseudomonadati > Bacteroidota > Flavobacteriia > Flavobacteriales > Flavobacteriaceae > Candidatus Marivariicella > Candidatus Marivariicella sp. The sequence goes on from NZ_CEZOWA010000011.1 coordinate 34,750, forward strand.
TCCAGATAAAACCGATAATTGCCCTAAAATCACCAACGAAGATCAATCTGATAATGATTCTGATGGAGAGGGAGATATATGTGATTTTGATGCCCAAGACAATTTTCAAATTTTAAAATTTGATGAAAGTTGTATCACAAAAAATAACGGTTCAATATCTATTTCAGCTTTTGCAGAGTTTAATTATACTTATAATTTGTTGGGCCCAAATGGTTATAATGAAGAAGGAAGCTTTACTAAACAAACTGGAAAAATAATTAACAACCTTCAAAGTGGAGAGTATTTGTTGTGTATTTATTCTGATGACGATCAACAAATTCAAAGATGTTTTGCCGCTGCAATCAGTGAACCAAATGCATTATCGGTTAGTACTTTAATTAACTATAATAATCAAGAATTAAATTTAGACTTAAATGGAGGTGACACTTATCATGTTGAACTAAACGGAAGAACATACAACTATAACAAATCAAAAAACATCAGTCTGCCCTTAATAAAAGGAATTAATCAATTAAAGGTATCTACCGACTTGGGATGTCAGGGAATCTTTGAAAGAAAAATTAATATTAGTAATAGTGCTTATGTAGCTCCTAACCCGGTAAGTTCAGTTGCTAAAATTTATTTAGGAGAGTTTGAAAAAAAATTAAATATTAAATTGTACAGTGTCGACGGAGAATTTATAATCTCAAAAAAAATAAATCTACTGAACGATAAAACTTATTTTGAATGGTCTATGTCTGAGTATCCTCCTGGAGCATATATTATGACTATCATTTCTGAAAAAGGAGGACAATCTATAAAAATCATTAAAAGATGAAAAACAAAATAATTCTCTTATTAATTGTTATTTATAGTTGTGGAAAGGATTCAATTCCAGATCCAGATCCTGCAGTTTTGTTAGCACCTCAAAACGGCAATAATTGTAATACTGCTTCGAGTGTGAGTCTTGACCAAAGTAGAGTTGATTTCTCTTGGACTAAATCAAATAATACGGACTATTACGAGGTAATAGCTATTAACAAATCTTCAAATATAAAATATAAAGACACTACAAGTGGCATTAGTTTTAAAGGAGAAGTTTCTGAGTCTATTTCACTAAAGCTGACCCTTCCAAAGGGGTTTGCTTACTCATGGTCGGTGACTTCTTTTTCAAATTCAACAATTATAATGACTGAAAGTGAAATATGGGAATTCTATCTAGAAGGTAATGTTGATGGAGATTTTTTACCGCAGCCTGCAAATTTAGTTTATCCTGCAAATGAAGATTTTATATCTCTTGAAAACTCAGATATCATTCAATTTATTTGGACAAGTAGTGATCAGGATAATAATATTTTGGGATATGACTTTTATTTGGGAACGTCAGTTGATAGTTTGGTAAAGATTGGAGATAAAATTTCTCAAAATTCATTTGAACATCAACTTCAGCCTGATGCAAGTTATTTTTGGCAGATTATAACTTTTGACCAACAAGGAAATTATTCCAATTCTGGGATTAATCAATTTCAAACCCAGCCCTAGATTTTTAGATTAAAATTATTCATGGTGTTTTCTATACCATCTGTTCCAAAACTTAAAATCATTTTACAACTTTCACCTATTTTTTCATCTAATAAAAGTTTTTCTTCCTTTTTCCATTTTCCAAGTACAAATTCAACTTGGGATGTTTTGTGAATATTTCCTATTCCAAACCTTAATCTTGAGTAAACAGATGTATTCAAATGATCTTCAATATTCTGGAGCCCATTATGGCCTCCAGAACTTCCTTTAGATCGGAGTCTGAGTTGACAAAACTTAAGATTTAAATCATCTGTTACAATTAGGATATTCTTAAGATCTATTTTTTCTTTTTGAGCCCAATATTTAACAGCTTTACCGCTAAGATTCATGAAGGTAGTGGGTTTTATACATATAAACTGTTTTCCTTTATAATTAAAAGAGCTCTTTAAGACATATTTTGAAACCGAAAATTCTTTTTTATATTCGTCAGTCAACATGTCTAGAATTTCAAAGCCAATATTATGCCTAGTATTTAAATATTCATCACCAATATTTCCAAGCCCAACAATAAGAAATTTTTTCATTTTATCAGGTTTTGATTTTTTTTTAAAAAGAGTAGTTAGCCACATTTTCACTAAAATAAAAAAAGCACCCCAATTTTGAGGTGCTTTTTTTATTTTAGATATACTAAATTTTATTTTTCAGAAGCAGGAGGGCTTTTATCTGTAGATTCCTTACCAGTATTTTCTCCACCTTCACTTCCTTCAGGATTTTCACCTTCTTCAACAACAACTTCCTCTTCAACTAGAGATGCTCTTGATATTTTAACTTGACAAACAACCATGTTGTCAGAGTGTTGAAGTACATATTTCTCATTCTTTAAATCCGCAGTGTAGACTTTATTACCAAGTTCTAATCCGGAAATATCAATAGTTATATCGTCTGGAAGATTTGATGGAATAGATTTAATTTTCAACTTTCGCTTATTTAAAATTAAAGTACCCCCGCTATTCAATACTCCAGGAGCTGAACCTATAATCTTTACAGGAACATTTATTGAGACTTCTCTGTCATCAAATAATTGATAAAAGTCTACATGTAAAATCTTATCGCTTACCGGATGAAATTGGATATCCTGAAGAATAGCACTAATTTTTAGCCCATCTTCCATTTTAATTTCAACTGTATGAGCATTTGGTGTATAAACTAATTTACTGAAATCAAGTTCAGCTGCAGAAAAATGTAGAGGACTATCTCCTCCATAAACTACACACGGAACTCTTCCAGCATTACGTATGGCTTTAGTAGCTACTTTGCCAACGCTTTCTCTTTTAGAACCTTTAATTGTTATTGATTTCATCTTTTTTTATTTAAGTAATAAAGTTTGAACTTATTGATATATTGTTGTGAACACTCTTCATAACCTCAGCAAAAAGTGGCGCACAACTTAACACTCGAATTTTGCTATGGTTTTGCTTTGAAGGTATTGAGTCGGTTACTATCAATTCCTCTAATTTTGAATTTTCTATTTTTTCGTAAGCTTTACCTGAAAGAATTGCGTGGGTGCAGATTGCCCTTACTGAAAGAGCTCCTCTTTCAATCATTAAATCAGCTGCCTTTGCGAGAGTTCCCGCAGTATCAACCATGTCATCAACTAAAATAACATTTTTACCTTTTACATCTCCAATAACTTCCATGTGTGAAATTACATTAGCTTTCGCCCTTTGTTTATAGCATATAACAACATCACTCTGAAGAAACTTGGAGTAAGCGTATGCTCTTTTGGAACCTCCCATGTCAGGAGACGCAATAGTTAAATTATCTAGCTTTAAAGACTTAACATAGGGAAGAAAAATAGTGGACGCAAAAAGATGATCTACAGGTTTTTCAAAAAAGCCTTGTATTTGATCAGCATGTAAATCCATTGTAATAATTCTTGTAGCTCCAGCAGCCTCAATTAATTTTGCAATTAGTTTTGCGCCAATTGGTACTCTAGGCTTGTCTTTTCTGTCTTGTCTAGCCCATCCAAAATAAGGAAGTACTGCAGTAATATGTCTTGCTGACGCTCTTTTTGCTGCATCAAGCATTAGAAGCATCTCCATAAGATTTTCAGAACTTGGGTGGGTAGAGCCGATTATAAAAACTCTAGCTCCTCTAATCGATTCTTCAAAAGAAGGCTGAAATTCACCATCGCTGTACCTTGAAAACAATACATTTCCCAGAGGATAACCAAAAGATTTAGCTATTAGCTTTGACAAAGTTTCACTTTGAGTACAAGAAAAAATTTTAGCTGGCGTTTTCAACTATTAAATGTTTTGAGGTTTGCAAATTTATAAATTAATTTGAGTCATTAGCCTAATTATCTAAAGAATTCATTAGTAAATAAAATAATTTTATATGTTTGCAGATAAGTATGCCTTGGTGGCGGAATTGGTAGACGCGCTGGATTCAAAATCCAGTTCTTCCGAGAGTGTGGGTTCGATTCCCACCCAAGGTACTATGTGGGAGACATCTGAGAAGCTGTCTCCTTTTTTTTTATTTTAACCTTATTAAATTTTGTATTTTTAGTAAATGAGACCAATTTTTATATTATTGCTTTTCAAATCGTGTTTTGCAATCGGTCAAGAGTATGATGATTATGAATATTTACAACCTCTAAATGATTCTTCATTATACGGACAAAAGCTCTTTGTAACAGAGTTGTTAAATATAGCTGGCTATTTTCCTGAGAAAATTTGGGTTTACCAAACTTTACCAAACAAAGCACACGTTTTCAGAGTTAGACTCGATTCAATATCTGGAGGGTTTGTTTTTGTGAGATGGGATAAATCTAAGAAAGAAAATTATATTGCAAATAAATTAATAGATCCAGGGTTATATTTTAATTTAAAATCTGCAAAAGAAATCATGAGAATACAGACTAATAAGGCTACTTTCTCTTCAAATGATGTATCTATTCAAGCCTCTGATCAGCAAACTATAACCGAAGATGAATTGCTAAGACTTCGTCAAGAATTTGATTTACAAAACCGAGAAAAAGCACTTGAACAAGCCAAAATAGAATTTAAAAAAAACTCAAAAAGAAAGTCTAAAAAAAAAGATTTTAATTAAATATTTTATATCATTGTTTAGTCTAATTATAAATTAATTGCGATTATTCCTCTTTATTTTCTTAATACTAAATTCTCTTACATTGTTTTCCCAAAACTCTGGAGATATTCAAGGAAGAATTTTAGAATCTAAATTTTTGTCACCTCTAAGTGGCGCTAATGTTGTTATTGACGGAACTTCAATTGGAGTTGTTACTGATGAATATGGGTTTTTCATAATTGAAAATATTGAAACTAAAACATATAACTTGACTGTAAGTTTTCTTGGATATAAGAGTCAAACTAAATATAATATAATTGTGAAATCTGTTGGAACTTCTAATTTGCTTTTTAAACTAGAAGAAGCTTCGGAGTCATTGGAAGAAGTAATCTTGTCAAATACTTCATTTAGAACTACTAAAGAGACTCCGCTATCTACTCAAACCTTTTCTTCAGTAGAAATTGAAACTTATCCCGGTGGAAATAATGATATTACAAAAGTTGCACAAAGCCTTCCCGGAATTTCTCCATCCAGTGGAGGATTTAGAAATGATTTTATTATTCGTGGAGGAGCTCCAAATGAAAGTGTTTATTATTTAGATGGAGTTGAGATCCCCAACATAAATCATTTTAGCACACAAGGTAGTGCTGGAGGTCCAGTTGGAATGCTTAATGTTTCTTTTATTAGAGAAGTGACCCTTTCTTCTTCTGCATTTGGAGCAGAATACGATAATCCTTTATCGGGAGTTTTAGCTTTTGAACAAAGAGAAGGAAATAGTCAAAAAGGTTCTGTTAATTTTCGTGTAGGTGCAAGTGAAGCTGGAGCTACCTTTAATGGTCCTATTTTTAAGGGTAAAAAAGAAAGATCAAACACTACATTAATGATCTCTGCCAGAAGAAGTTACCTTCAATTTGTTTTTGAATTAATTGGACTACCTATTCGTCCAAATTACTGGGACTATCAATGGAAGCTAAATCATAAAATTGATGAGCAAAACAGTTTAACCTTTATAGGCTTAGGATCCCTTGATGATTTTTCAGTCGTTTCACCAGAAAATTTTGATCCAGAGCAACAAGGTTTGATTGAATCTACTTCAATTATCGATCAACAGACCATAACAATCGGATTAACTTGGAAGCATAAATTAAAAAGTGGTAATGGACAAATAAATACAACACTCAGTACAAATAGACTTAAAAATATTTTCAGTCGATATAAAGACAACGAAAACAAAACGGGAATTCTTTTCCAAAATGATTCTCAAGAGTACGAAACTAAAATAAGAGTTCATGCAATCAATTATTTGAAAGAATGGAAAATTTCATACGGATTAAATATTCAGCAATCTGTATATCGAAATAGAACAAAAGACTTGATCAGTAATTTTCAATATAATACCGATATTAATTTTATAAAGTATGGATTTTTTGGAAAGGTTAGTCGTTCTTTTTCTAATGAACGTTTAAGTATTGCACTGGGCCTTCGAAGTGATTCAGACAGTTTTACAAATGGGTCAAATATCTCGGATAATCTATCGCCAAGACTTTCTTTTTCTTATGCTTTAGATAAAAACAGTCGTTGGAAATTGAATGGTTCAGTTGGCAGATATTTTAAAATTCCAACATATACAATGCTTGGTTTTCAAAATAATGATGGAGAATTTATTAATAGGTCTAATCGCTATACGCAAAGTAATCATTATGTTTTTGGATTTGAATACAGTTTAAGTCCTTCTGCTAGACTTACAATTGAAGCTTTTAGAAAAGTGTATGATCAATATCCTATTTCAGTTTTAGACGGTGTTTCAATTGCCAATAAAGGAGCTGATTTTGAGGTTCTTGGGAATGAAGCTATTTTAGATACTGGAAGTGGACTAAGTGAGGGGCTTGAAATTTTATTTCAACAAAAATTATCAAATAACTTTTATGGAATTTTTGCATACACTCTTTTTAGCAGTAAATTTTCTGGATTAAATACAAAAAAACTTCCATCAGTTTGGGACAGTGGAAGTCTTATTACTTTTACAGGAGGGTATAAATTTCCTAAAAACTGGGAATTAAGTGCGCGTTATCGATATGCTGGATCAACTCCGTATGCACCCACAGACGTATCTGCAACTTTGGCTACTTATCCAAAAATTATTCTTGATTATACTCGTCTCGGCCAGGATAGATTACCCTCATTTAAACAAGGAGATATCCGGTTAGATAAGAAATGGAATTTTGAAAAATTATCTTTTAACTTTTATTTAGAATTACAAAACTTTTTAGCTCAGAATAATCCTAGGCCTGATGAGTTTAGTTTAGCAAGAGATGACGATGGAAGTTTGGTCAGTCCCCGTGAACTAAGAAAGATTGAGCGTGAAGATAGAAATACTCCAATCCCATCCTTTGGCCTTGTATTTGATTTTTGAGATTATTTAAAAGCATTTAAGCCAGTAATGTCTAAACCTGTAATTAATAAATGAATATCGTGAGTGCCTTCGTAAGTGAGTACAGATTCCAAATTCATCATATGTCTCATTACGGAATATTCTCCTGTAATTCCCATTCCTCCTAACATTTGTCGCGCTTGTCTGGTGATATTTGCAGCAATTTCAACATTATTTCTTTTAGCCATTGATATTTGACCTGAAGTTGCCTTCCCTTCATTTTTAAGCATCCCAAGTCTCCATGCTAAAAGTTGTGCCTTTGTAATTTCAGTAATCATTTCAGCTAATTTTTTTTGTTGTAATTGTGTTCCAGCAATTGGCTTATCAAATTGAATCCTTTCTTTTGCATAACGAAGCGCGGTGTCGTAACAATCCATTGCTACTCCAATTGCTCCCCAAGCAATGCCATATCTAGCTGAGTCAAGGCAAGATAGAGGCGCTCCTAATCCTGATCTTCCAGGAAGAATATTTTTTTTTGGAACCTTAACATTATTAAAGATTAGTTCGCCAGTTGCTGAAGCCCTTAGAGACCACTTATTGTGAGTTTCAGGTGTACTAAAGCCTTCCATTCCTCTCTCTACGATTAAACCATGTATTCTGTTTTGCTCATCTTTAGCCCAAACAACTGCTATATCAGCAAATGGAGAGTTTGAAATCCATAATTTAGCTCCATTTAATAGATAATGATCTCCTTTATCTGTAAAGTGAGTTGTCATTCCACTGGGGTTAGATCCATGATCTGGTTCTGTTAGTCCAAAACAACCCATCAAAGATCCGTTAGCTAATTTAGGTAAATATTGTTTTTTCTGATTTTCACTTCCGTATTTCCAGATAGGGAACATAACTAGTGATGATTGAACGGATGCAGTAGATCGGATTCCAGAATCACCCCTTTCAATTTCTTGCATTATTATACCATAACTTATATAGTCTAATCCAGCGCCACCATACTCTTCAGGAATATAAGGTCCAAATGCACCAATATTTGCCAGTCCAGGGATTAGTTGTTTAGGAAAAGTGGCATCTTGAGAGTGTTTTTCAATTATTGGAGATACGTTTTTTTTAACCCAACTTCTTGATGCATCTTTAACTAATTTCTGTTCTTCCGTAAGTAAATCATCGATGTTATAATAATCTGGGGCAACAAATAAGTCTGGCTTCATTTTTTATAAATTATATATTGTAAATGTACATATTTTAATAAAATCTTTAATCAAAAAGCTCCAATAGTCCCTCGGGAATTTTTAAAAATATACTTTTATTCTTCCTATCTATTTTAGTCAACAAATCATCATGGATAGGAATCAATATATTTTTCTTTCCAGTATTCACCTCAAAAAGTGATTGTGCAGTTATATCATTGATTTTATGAATAAAACCTATTTCACCTAGTTTGGAGTCAAAAACTTTAAACCCAAGAACTTCATGATAATAAAATTTATTTCCTTTTAATTTGGGAAGAAGTTTAAGAGGTAGATATATTTTATTTTTTAATAATTTACTTACCTCGTTTTCATCGCAGATATCTTCAAGTTTAAATCGCAATAATGACGATTTATGAACTAAGCATTTATCAACAAAATAAGGAATTAATTTATTTTCTATATCAATAAAAATAGAAGACAATGTGGTATAGCTTTCGATATGGTCTGTGTCTGTTTTGACTAAGAACTCACCTTTGAAACTATATTTTCCAACAATAGTGCCTAAGTAAAAACAGGCTTCTTTATTCATTGAAAATATGATACAACTCTATTTTGAAGATCGTTTCTCAGTAGCAGGAGTTTCCTCAGCAGTAGGAGTTTCCTCAGCAGCAGGTACTTC
>NZ_CEZOWA010000011.1:43694-57168 GCF_983056325.1 Candidatus Marivariicella sp.
TCTTCAGCAGCAGGTGTTTCTTCAGCTAAAATCTTAGCGGCATCCTCTATTCTTTTATCACTAACAGCTTTTTCAGCTTCTAAGATTTTCTTTTTATTTTGAATTTCTTCTTTGCTTAAGTTATCAAGCGTATTTTTAATTTTCCCTTCCTTTTCAGAGATCCATGTATCAAACTTTTCCTCCGCTTGCTCTTGAGTGAGTGCTCCTTTTTTAACTCCTCCGTTTAGGTGGTGTTTTAACATTATGCCTTGGAAGGAAAGTAGGTTCCTCACGGTTTCAGATGGTACCGCTCCATTTTCCAGCCACTTTAGAGCGCTGTCGCTATTAATATTAATAGATGCTGGATTTATATTAGGATTGTAAGTACCTATTTTTTCTAGGTATCGTCCGTCTCTTTTTGAACGAGAATCAGCCGCAACTACCCAATAAAATGGTTTTCCTTTTTTCCCGTGTCTTTGTAACCTAATCCGTACTGGCATAAATAATTAATTTGTGAAGGTACCCGACCTTCTGTTTATGAATGAATTGGACGGCAAAAATATGATTTTATTTTGTTAGCACCTCATATTAAAGTTTAATTTTTTTAAATATAAAACTTCTAAGAAATTTGAATTGAAAGAAAATAATTATTCTTTTATAAAAATCAAAAATTCTTAATTTAAATCTCGTTGGATAGGGGTCTATTTTATTGTATTTTTGCGCACTAAATTATTTTAAATGCAAATTTCTCGCAAAGATACTGATTCACTAAATTCAACTTTAACAATAAGTTTAGATCGTAAGGATTTTGCCCCTAAGGTTGAAGAAGTCTTAAAAAATTATCGTAAAACGGCTAATGTTCCTGGTTTTCGTAAGGGACATGTTCCGATAGGAATGATAAAAAAACAATATGAAAAATCAATAATTGCCGATGAGGTAAACAAATTATTACAGGAAAGCTTAGATAAATATTTAAAAGATGAGAAAATTGCGATCCTGGGAAATCCCATTCCTGTAATGGACAATAATTTAGATTGGAAATCTGAAAGTCTTGATTTTAATTTTGAACTAGGATTATCGCCAAAATTCGAGATTGATCTTAAAACAAGAAAAAAAGTTATTCATTATCAAATTAATGCTGATGATAAAATGATTATTGACCAGTTGAGTAATATTCGTAAACAATATGGTAAGATAGCTTCAAAAAAAGAGATTAAATCTGATTATGAAATTACTGCTTCATTTGACTCTAAGGAAAACAGAATTGAAACAACGTCAACATTTACAGTAGACGATATAAATAGTAAAAAAAACAAAGAATTATTATTAGCCTCCAAACCTGGAAATATAATTTCATATCAAGTAAAAGGATTATTTAATGAAATGAATAAAGCAAAACAAATTTTAGGAATTAATGATGAATCTTTTGCGAGCCTAAATGGAGAGGTGTCAATCGAAATCAAAGAAGTTAACGAAAGAATACTTGCGGAATTAAATCAAGAATTATTTGATAAAATTTACGAACCTGGAACAGTTAAGTCTGAAAAAGACTTAAAACTAAAGATTGCTGAGGGCATTGAAAAACAACTTGAGCAACAATCTGAACAAAAACTACTAAATGATGTAACTGAATTTTTAATTGAAAACACAAAATTTAAATTACCTGAAAAATTTTTAATTAAATGGATGCAAAATTCTGGAAAAGAATCATTAAGCCCTGAAGAAGCTAAAGAAGAATATTCTAAATCTGAGAGGGGTATAAGATATCAATTAATTGAAGGGAAAATTATTACTGAAAACAATTTACAGGTAAAAATAGACGAATTAAAAGATTTCGCTAAAGAAATGATCTCAAAACAAATGTCTCAATATGGACAACCTGCTCCTGAAGGAGAAGAAATGGAAGGCGTTATAAGTAGGATTTTATCAAACAAAGAAGAAGGAAAAAGATTGCAAGAACAATTAGCTAGTAAAAAGCTGTTAGACTTTTATAAAGAACATGCACCTTTAAAAGTTAAAAAAATTAATTTTGAAAACTTTGTAAAAGAGGCTTATGCTAAAGCCTAATTTTTTTAACTAATTTTAATAAATATTACAATAAAATAAATATATGGATTACGGGAAAGAATTTAAAAAATATGCTACGAAGCATCATGGAATAAACTCTATGTATTACGATGAAATAGTGAGCAGTATGACTCCTTACATCATTGAAGAAAGACAATTAAACGTTGCTCAAATGGATGTTTTTTCTAGATTGATGATGGATAGGATTATGTTTTTAGGAACAGCTATCAACGACAACGTTGCTAATGTAATTCAAGCACAACTTTTATTCTTACAAAGTACAGATGCTAAAAGAGATATTCAAATGTATATAAACTCTCCTGGAGGGGGAGTATATGCTGGACTTGGTATTTATGATACAATGCAATTTATTTCTCCAGATGTAGCAACTATTTGTACGGGTATAGCTGCTTCCATGGGTGCAGTTTTACTATGCGCAGGTAAGTCAGGTAAAAGATCTGCATTACCTCACTCAAGAGTAATGATTCATCAACCACTAGGAGGAGCTCAAGGGCAAGCTTCTGATATTGAAATTACAGCAAGAGAAATTTTAAAACTGAAAGACGAATTATACCAGATCATTTCAAAACATTCTGGACAAAAAATGGATAAGGTTACTGATGATAGTGATCGTGATTATTGGATGAAAGCAGAAGAAGCTAAAAAATACGGAATGATTGATGAAGTTTTAAAAGCCTCTAAATAATAATTAAAATGAGTAATGAAAACGAATTAACCTGTTCTTTTTGCGGTCGAGTAAAACCTGAAACCCAGATATTAGTTGCAGGTCTTGATGCTCATATTTGTGAAAAATGCATTAGTCAAGCAAATAGCATTGTTAAGGAAGAAACTGCAAATGTTGATTCTTCTGAGTTTGATATTGAGTTAAGGCCCCCTAAAGTAATTAAGGCTTTCTTAGATGAGTACATCATAGGACAAGATACAGCAAAAAAAGTTTTGAGTGTTGCAGTATACAATCATTACAAGAGAATTGCCAACCAGAAATCTAAAGAGGATATAGAAATTCAAAAAAGTAATTTATTACTTGTTGGTCCCACAGGAACAGGAAAAACTCTTTTAGCTCAAACAATTGCTAAGTTGCTTGAGGTACCCTTAGCAATAGTAGATGCAACAGTTTTAACTGAGGCAGGATATGTTGGAGAGGATGTGGAAAGTATTTTAACAAGATTGCTTCAATCAGCAGATTATGATTTGATTAAAGCTCAACAAGGAATTGTTTTTATCGATGAAATAGATAAGATTGCTCGAAAGGGAGATAACCCGTCAATTACAAGAGATGTTTCAGGAGAAGGAGTTCAACAAGCATTATTAAAACTGCTAGAGGGAACCATTGTTAATGTCCCTCCAAAGGGAGGAAGAAAACACCCAGATCAAAAATTCATAGAAGTTGATACTTCAAATATTTTATTTATAGCAGGAGGAGCTTTTGACGGAATCGATAGGGTAATTAATAATCGACTAAATCTTCAGGCAATTGGTTATAAAAGTCAAATAAAAGCTGAGAAAATTGATGTGGAAAATTTACTTCAATATGTTACACCAAAAGATATAAGGACTTTCGGGTTAATTCCTGAAATAATTGGAAGACTCCCTGTTTTGTCTCACATGAACCCTTTAGACAAATCGACTTTGAGGTCTATTTTAACTGATCCAAAAAATGCCTTAACTAAACAATATCAGAAGTTGTTTTCTATGGATAATATATCATTAACTTTCACTAATGGGGCATTAGATTTTATTGTTCAAAAAGCATTGGATTATAATTTAGGAGCTAGAGGGTTACGTTCCTTGTGTGAAGCTGTCCTTAACCAAGCTATGTTTGATTTGCCTGGTACTAAAGTTTCTGAATTGAAGGTCACTAAATCTTATGCAGAGGAGCAATTTAATAGTGTTGAACTTACAGCTCTTAAAGCGGTTTCTTAATTAAATATTAATTTTCAAAAGTGAGTCAAGATATTTCCTTGAGTCTGATAATCTTGGAATTTTATTTTGACCGCCAAGTTTATTATTAGAGGACATCCATTCATAAAACAACCCATTTTTCGCTATAGTTATTAAAGGTTTTTTTAGTGTCATATTTTTATATCTTTTAGCTTCATAATCAGAATTAAGCTCTTTTAATTTTTCATCAAGAAAATCACTAAAAGATTCAATATTTTTCGGGAGTTTGTCAAATTCAATTAGCCATTGATGCTTGCCTTTTGAACTTGCTTTCATAAAAACTGGGCCAACGGTATAGTTTATAATTGATAAATTAAATTTTTTAGCAGATAAACCAATTGCTTCTTCAGTATTTTCAATAATTAATTCCTCACCAAAAACATTGATAAAATGTTTAGTACGACCAGTAATTCTAATTCGGTGGGGTGTTAAATTTGTAAATTTTATTGTATCTCCAATTAAATACCTCCAAAGTCCAGCGTTGGTTGTAATAATTATAGCATAGTTGATTCCAACTTTTACCTCCCAAAGGGGAACCACCTTTTGATTTGGTTTATTGAAATTATCCATGGGGATAAACTCGTAAAAAATACCGTAGTCAAGCATTAGTAATAGTTCAGAACTATTATTTCGATCTTGAATTGCAAAAAATCCTTCAGACGCATTGTAAATTTCATAAAAATTTATTTGCTTATCATTAAAAAGATTTTCAAATTCATTTCTATAAGGGCTAAAGTTTACTCCACCGTGAAAATATACTTCGATATTTGGCCATATATCGTTAATATTTTTAACTTTTTTTCTTTTTAAAATATTTTGAAGAAGAACCAACATCCATGAAGGCATTCCCGCTAAACTAGTCACTCTTTCATTCAAAGTTTCTGAAATAATAGCTTCCATTTTACTCTCCCACTCAGTCATCAGTGAAACTTTATTACTTGGTGTACTTCCTAACTCTGCCCAAAATGGGAGATTATCTATAAATATAGATGAAAGGTCTCCAAAATAACTATTGTTGTTTTCATAAAGCTCACCACTACCTCCTAGTCTTAGACACTTTCCAACCATTAACTGAGAATCCTCATTATTATTAAGATAAAGAGAAAGCATATCTTTCCCAGCTTTGTAATGACAATCTTCAAGAGATTCTGTGCTTACAGGGATAAACTTACTTTTTGAATTTGTTGTGCCACTTGATTTGGCAAACCATTTTATATCAGATGGCCAAAAAATATTTTGTTGTCCTTGTCTACACCTTTCAATAGACTCACTAATTTCCTCATATTTTACGATAGGTAGAGTATTTTTAAAATCCTCATAATTTTTAATGGTGTCAAATTTATATTTTTCGCCTACTTCTGTATTTTTTGCAGTATTTAAGAGTTTGAGTAGCACCTCTTGTTGGGTTTCAATGGGGAATTTTACAAACAATTCAATCTGCGTAATTCTTTTTTTTAAAGCCCACGATGCAATAGAATGAAAAAAAGGAATTGGCATAGTATACGTATATTTATAAAGTAAATTTAAAAAATTTGATCGATGTTTAAGGGGGTATTAAAAAAAATGCACACAATTAATGGTTTGCCCATCAGGTATTATTTGTCATTAGAAAATGATTTTATTGAAATAAATCAGTGTATTGGAAGAAAGTTAAAGATCACTAAAACGGGAGAACAATGTCTGAATTGCGCCAAAAACCAACCCATATTCAGGCAAGGTTTTTGTAAAAATTGTTTTTTTGAATCCCCCTTAATTGGGGATTGGATTATTCGCCCTGAATTAAGTAAAGCTCATCTTGGAATTGAAGACAGAGATTTGGAATTTGAAAAAAAAATGCAATTACAACCTCATATAGTTTATTTGTCTTTAAGTAGCCATTTAAAAGTTGGAGTAACCAAAAAAGAGCAACTCATTACTCGTTGGGTTGACCAAGGAGCCCAAAGTGCAATTTCAATACTGGAGGTTCCTAATAGATATCTTGCAGGAAAAGCCGAGGTTGAACTTAAAAATATATTTTCTGATAAAACTAATTGGCGAAAAATGTTGCAAAATGAGTTCGAACCAATTGATTGGAATTTGTCTAGAAATAATGCAATCAATTGTTTATCAGAAGATCTTAAGCAATACATTTTGAATGATTATAAAATTACAAATCTTGACTTCCCAATTGATATTTATCCTAAAAAAGTTAACAGTTTAAATTTGACTAAATCAATATCATATGAAGGAGTTCTTAATGGAGTAAAAGGCCAGTATTTAATATTTAATGATGATACTGTTTTTAATATTCGAAGTAATGAAGGAATGGAAGTTTTAGTAAATATTGACTAATCAGTCGTTTTGTTTGAGTTGACCACTGATTCTTTTATCAATATTATTTCTTTTGAGGTTAGTTCCCTATACTTTCCAATATTCATGTCAAGATGAACATTCATTATCCTTGTTCGAATTAGTTTAACAACTCTGTAATCGAGATACTCACACATTCTTCTAATTTGACGATTCAACCCTTGAGTCAAAATAATTTTAAATTCTTTTTTATGAGTTTGTTTTACATCGCATTTACGAGTAATTGTATCTAAAACTGGAACACCTGTTGCCATTTTTGATATAAAATCATTTGTAATAGGTTTATTAACAGTAACCACATATTCTTTTTCGTGATTATTTCTTGCCCTTAAAATTTTATTTACAATATCTCCATCATTCGTTAATAAAATCAGACCTTCACTTGGCTTATCTAGTCTTCCAATAGGGTAAATTCTAGATGGATAATTTATAAAGTCAATGATATTATCTTTTTCTACTCTGGTGTCAGTAGTACAAACAATTCCAACAGGCTTGTTGAAGGCAAGATAAATTTGTTTTTCTTTTTTAGTACTCAATAATTCTCCATCAACTTTAATAAGATCGTCTCGATTTACTTTTTGTCCAACTATTGCAGTTTCATTATTGACTAAAACTCTTTCCTGTTCTATTAATTTATCTGCAGCTCGTCTAGAGCAAAACCCTATTTCACTGAAGTATTTATTTAGACGTATTGGTTCATTCTTCATTTGTATTCCAATCTATTTCTTCTCCAATCTTAAGTGAAAATCTATTTCTGAAAAAATGTACAAAAATGTACAAAAAAGGTGTGTCAAATAATGCAATTATTATTTTAAAAATAAATGAAGCCATTGAAAGTCCAAAAAAACTATTCCAATCTAGTACATTAAACAAGCATAAAAGACCAACAACAGTAACGCTATCAATAAATTGAGAAGCGAAAGTTGAAAAATTATTTCTAAGCCAAAGCATTTTTCCTCTAGTTAGTTTTTTCCAAAAGTGATATATGCGAATATCGATTAATTGAGCTATTAAATATGCAATCATAGAAGCTAGAGATGCAATTGGAGATAATGAGAAAACTTTTTCGTAAAGAGAATCATTCACGGGAGAATATTCAACTGCAGGAAGTAAGTTTCCTAATAGTAAAATTCCTGCAGAGAAAAAAGAAGCAAATATTCCTAAAACTACGACAATATTTGCCCTTCTTTTACCGTAAATTTCTGAAATTAAATCAGTTATTAAAAAGGTTAAAGGATAAGGGAGTAATCCAACAGATATTTCGAATAGAGGTTGTCCAAACAATGAAAAATCAAATGGATACCAATAAAAAAATTTTTGAAAAATAATATTGGATACAACTAATGAAGTGATAAATAGTGAGCATAAAAAAAGATAAATTTTTTCAGCAAAAATTTTATCAGAAGCTTTCATTTATTTTTTTGATATTATGATTGATTTCACTCGCATAAAGATAGGGTTTTGTAATTTTGTTTTATGATTAAATCTAATTCACATAAAGTGTATATTTCTTTTGGAAGTAACAAAGGAAATAGATTAAATAATTTAATTAAATCTCTTAAAGAAATTGAAGTTCAAGTTGGGAGAGTTATTAAGCTTTCTAATATATATAAAACAAAATCTTGGGGATTTAAAAGCAGAGATTTTTATAATGGATGTGTTTTAATTCAAACGAAATTTTCTCCAGAAACAGTATTAAAGAAGTTGTTATCAATTGAAGATTCCTTGGGAAGAATCCGAGATAGTAAAGAAATATATTCTTCTAGAGAGATTGATCTTGACATATTGTTTTATGATGATTTAATTCAAAGTACTAAGAACTTAACCATACCTCACCCTCAAATTCACAAAAGAAATTTTGTATTAATCCCCCTATTTGATATTGCAAAAGATTTGTTTCATCCAAAAATAAATCTATCAATTAAAAAGCTCATAAGCATATCAGATGATACTTTAGAGCCAAAGAAACTTGACAACAATAATTATTATGTTCCTTTTTGGGATAGATATTCCTTTATTTCTATCGAAGGTAACATTGGAGTTGGAAAAACAACTTTAAGTCAAAAAATAAAATCCCATTTTGATATTGAATTATTAAGTGAGAATTACAATAAAAATCCATTTTTAAAAGAGTTTTATTCCAACCCAAAAGAGGTATCATTAAAACTTGAACATTTTTTTTTGACCGAAAGATCAAATCAAATAAAAAATCATTTTGCAGCTAATAAAAAAAGAAAAACAATTAGTGACTTTTGGATTGGGAAGTCAATGATTTTTGGTAAAAAAAATCTTCTTCAGGATCAATATAAAGTATTTAGTGACAATTTTAAAAGAGTATATTTAGGACTAGAAAAACCAGAAATTATTATTTTTTTAAAACAAAATACCGTACAACTTCAAAAACAGATTATTGATAGAGGTAGGTCATTTGAGAAGAAAATTTCAGGTAGTTATTTAGATTCTATTTCTGAGGAATATCATGCTATTTTTGAAAAAAAAAATCACTTTATTTTAATTGAATTGAACCCAAAAGAAGTTTTAAACCTCAAAAGGGAAAAGGGTCAAGAGCATCTGTACAGAAAACTTATTAATTACTAATCTTACTGTAAAAATCCCAAATTAATATTCCTGCGGAAACGGATATGTTTAGTGAGTGTTTGGTTCCAAATTGAGGAATCTCTATTGTTTTGTTGATAAGACTTATTACTTCTTGTGAAACACCTTTAACTTCGTTTCCAAAAACAAGTGCATAGGTTTGATTTTTTTCTGGTATAAATTTCTCTAATGAGATCGAGTCTTCGGTTTGCTCCACTGCAATAATCTTTATTTTCTTCTCCATTAAATTACAGATTAAATCATAAGTTGATTCAGAATATTCCCAATCAACAGATTCGGTTGAACCCAATGCGGTTTTTTGAATGTCTTTGTTAGGGGGTATAGCACTAATTCCACACAAAAATATTTTTTCAACAATGAAAGCATCTGCAGTTCTGAATACTGAACCAATATTATTCATACTTCTAATATTATCTAAAATTATTATTAATGGAGTTTTTTTAGAAGACTTAAACTCTGAAACAGTTTTTCTATTAAGCTCAATATTTTTTAACTTTCGCATATTCAAAAATAAACAAAACATTGCCATAGTCTTATTGATTTTCTTTTTTTGATTTTCATAAAAGTGTACATTCGTAAAAAGCTTAAAAGTGCAAAAGAAAATAAAGGAAACCCCCTTAATGAAACAGTATAATAAAATCAAGGAAAAGTATCCTGATGCACTGTTATTGTTTCGAGTAGGGGATTTTTATGAAACTTTTGGAGAAGACGCCATCAAAGCAGCTTCAATTTTAGGTATAATATTGACTAAAAGAGGCGCGGGAAGCACTAGTGAAACTCCACTTGCAGGATTCCCTCATCATTCACTTAACACATATTTACCAAAGCTAGTAAAGGCTGGGTTCCGTGTGGCTATTTGTGATCAGTTAGAAAATCCAAAGTTAACAAAGTCTATTGTAAAAAGAGGTGTTACGGAATTAGTTACTCCAGGTGTTGTAACAAATGATGCTATTCTTGATCATAAAAAAAATAATTATTTATGCGCAGTCTCTTTTGGAAAAAAAAATATCGGGATATCATTCATAGATATTTCGACGGGTGATTTTTGGGTTGGTCAAGGAGCTAAAAACATTATTTCTCAATTTTTACAAAATTTTAATCCAAGTGAAATATTAGTTGGTAAACCACAAAAAAAACTTTTTGAAACAAATTTTGGATCTCAACATCCTACATTTTTTATAGATGATTGGGCTTTCGAAAATGACTTTGCAATTGAAAAACTAACCAGTCATTTTGAAACTAATTCTTTGAGTGGGTTTGGAATAAGCGATCTTTTTGAGGGAAATAATTCTGCAGGAGCAATTTTACACTACCTCTCCGAAACTCATCAAAACAGGTTAAAACACATCACTAAAATTCAAAGACTAGTCAGTTCAGACTTCGTTTGGATGGATGATTTTACTATCAGAAATCTTGAATTATTTCACTCATCTAACAATGATGGAATTTCGTTAATTTCAATTTTGGACCATACTTTAACATCAATGGGTGCCAGACGAATGAAACATTGGCTCGCTTTTCCTTCTAAAGATATTAATGAAATAAAACTCCGACAACAACTAGTTAAATCAATAAGTGAAATTGAATCTGTTTATATGGTTCTTGAGAATTTCATGCCACTAATTATAGATCTAGAGAGAGTGATGTCCAAAATATCTACAAATAAAGTTGCTCCAAGAACTCTCGTTCAATTAAATAAGTCTTTAAATCACATCCCAATTATCTTAGATGAATTTGATAAAAGTGGAAATAAACATTTAAAAAATAAAATATCTAATTTTCCATCTATTAATGATATTGTTGATCTGCTTTCAAAAACATTAGATTCCGATGCCCCATCTTTACTTCACAAGGGGAATGTCATCGCAAAAGGTGTTTCAGAAGAATTAGACGAACTAAGAGATCTGCTCTCAACTACCAAATCTCACCTTGACAATCTTTTGAAAAATGAAATAGATCGAACTAAAATAAGTTCACTTAAGATAGCGTACAACAATGTTTACGGCTATTATATTGAGGTGAGAAATAGTCATAAAGACAAAGTCCCTTCAGAATGGATTAGAAAGCAAACTTTAGTCAATGCTGAAAGATATATCACTGAAGAACTAAAGGAATTTGAAACAAAAATATTTGGAGCAGAGGACAAGATTAAAGTTCTTGAGGAAAATCTGTATCAAAAACTTCTTGATGAATTACAAGATTATATTCACACTCTAAAATCAGCTTCAAACGAACTCTCCCTGATTGATTGTTTATGGAGTTTTTCATATTCAGCCAAAAAATACAATTATATATGTCCAAAATTTATAAATGAAAATTCAGTTTTTATTGAGGACGGAAGACATCCGGTAATTGAACAAGAAATGTTTACAGATTCATTATATGTTCCAAACACTGTTACACTAAATGATAAGGATCAGCAATTAATTATGATAACAGGTCCAAATATGTCAGGAAAGTCGGCTCTTCTAAGACAGACAGCGTTAATAACAATAATGGGTCAAATGGGAAGCTATGTTCCGGCTAAATCAGTTAAGATGGGTATTATCGATAAAATATTCACAAGAGTTGGTGCAAGTGATAATATATCCAAGGGAGCTTCAACATTTATGGTTGAAATGAATGAGTCATCAACAATTCTGAATAACGTAACAAAACAAAGCTTAGTCTTACTTGACGAGATCGGACGGGGAACTAGTACTTATGATGGAATATCTATCGCATGGGCAATAGCTCAATTTCTTCATGAACACCCAAATAAACCTAAGGTGCTTTTTGCAACTCATTATCATGAGTTAAATGCAATGTCCGATCAATTTCCAAGGATTAAAAATTTTAATGTTTCAGTTAAAGAACTCAAGAATAAGGTTTTGTTTTTAAGAAAGCTTGAACCTGGAGGTAGTGCTCATAGTTTTGGTATTCATGTTGCAAAAATGGCAGGGATGCCATCGAGTATTTTACAAACTGCCTCTAAAAAGCTTAAAGCGCTTGAGTCAACTCGTGCACTAGAAGAAAGAACAGGTTTAATTAGTGAAGATGAATCTTCTTTGCAAATGACAATGTTTAAACTTGATGACCCACTTTTAGAGGAACTACGTGATGAAATAAAAGAATTAGACATCAACGCTCTTACCCCTATCGAGGCTTTGATGAAGTTGAATGAGATAAAACGGAGATTAGGTGTAAATTAAGTTTTAAAAATTTGAAATTTTTTTATTAAGCTATAATAGCTATTTATATGTTTATTCTATATTTGTAAACCTTTTGCGAAAGTAGCTCAGGGGTAGAGCATCACCTTGCCAAGGTGAGGGTCGCGGGTTCAAATCCCGTCTTTCGCTCTAACTAGATTTTGCTCGAGTGGTGGAATTGGTAGACACGTTGGACTTAAAATCCAATGACCATTGCGGTCGTGCGGGTTCAAGTCCCGCCTCGAGTACAAAAGGGGAGATTTTCGAAAGAACGTCTCCCTTTTTTATTTCAAAAACTTCTAAGTATTTAATATTTTTATAGAATGAATTTTGTTTAATTTAAATATTTCCCAAATTCACTTTTTTCCATTAATATCATATTGTGAAACAAAATCCCAAATTTCGTTATTTGAATTAATATCCATATTTCCAAAATATCCTGGCCAATCGTGACCACCACCAATAACTTTTAAATGTTCAACATAAATATCCCCAATTTCATTACTCCACCTATGTCGTTCCACTAAACTTCCATCATTAGTATTTGAATTTTCAATCTGAAATATTTCAACCATTGAATTACATTGATTATGATTTACCCAATAATTATTCAGCTCATCCAAAGAAATAAAATATGGAAGAGTTCCATTATACCTATAGTAGTTATCTTCAGTTCCATTGATTGTTAGAACAGCGAGAGGATGAGAAGCAGAGATTGAATTTTGATTATAAGTATCATTATTCATTGAAGAAGATACTGATGCTATTGCAGCAATCTTATTACTTAATCTAATAGCTAATTCATGAGAAAATTCTCCTCCATTTGAATATCCACACGCATAAACTCTATCTTGATCTATACTATACTTAGCATTTAGTTCGTTAATAATTGCCTCAACAAACCCAAGATTATCAACCGCAGTTGTTGCAAGTTCATTTTTATATGTCCAGACTGACTCTGGTTTTGATTCATCTGTTGGATCTCCAATTCCTTGGGGATAAACTAAAATAAAACCTTTATCATCTGCTAGGTTTCTCATATCAGACATTTCAATTGCTGCTGCTATATTACCAGACCCTCCGTGGAAATTAAACAATATTGGATTATTAGAGGTCATATTAAGGTTTAATGGCTCGTAAACATAGTACTCTCTATTTATTCCATTATGTATCATATTTAAGGATCCAGGATAAGAGTCAGTTGTTGTGTTTTTTTTAAAATCTTTTGTTGAACCCTCTGAAGAACAATTTAGAAATAACAATAATGTAAAAAATGGTAAGTAAAATCTCATATTTTAAATTTCAAATAATTT
>NZ_CEZOWA010000011.1:57268-68735 GCF_983056325.1 Candidatus Marivariicella sp.
ATGAAAATTATTTATTAAAACCACAAATTTTATTTTTGATTAATTTTTTCTTTTCATGACCTTATAATTTTTATAGTCACTTAAAATAGCTCAATGACATATTTAGAATTATTTATTCAATCTTTTCTAGAAGTACTAAATTGGACTTTTAGGCAAATCACTTTTGATGTTCCAGTTAGTGAAAATTATTTTTGGGGTTTAATTCTGATTTCAATAATTGTATGGATTCTTGAATTAGTTTTTCCTTGGAGAAAAAATCAAAAGATATTTAGAAAAGATTTTTGGTTAGACTTGTTTTATATGTTTTTCAATTTTTTTATTTTTTCAATAATTATTGTTGGATTTTATGACGTTTCTAACAAACTAATCGGAGATATATTTAGCTTAAACCTAAGCTCATTTGCTATAATGGATATCTCTTTGTACAATCCAATCATTCAATTAATAGTATTTTTTATTGTTTCAGATTTCTTTCAATGGTTTACTCATGTTTTAATGCACAAGTATTCGTTTTTATGGAAATTTCATAAAGTCCATCATTCTGTTAAGGAAATGGGATTTGCTTCACATTTTCGTTATCATTGGATTGAAAATGTTTTTTATAAACCCTTCAAATACCTTGCTATAATAATTATTGGTGGTTTTGAACCAGAGCAAGCATACATAATTCATTTTCTTTCTATTACAATCGGTCATCTAAATCATTCCAATTTAAAAATAAGCTATGGCCCATTTAAATATATATTTAACAACCCAATTATGCATCTTCATCATCATGCTCATTCATCCCCTGACAAATTTAAAATAGGTGTTAATTTTGCAATAAGTTTAAGTGTATGGGATTATATATTTAAAACTAATTATATCCCTAATTCAGATGGGGAAATAAAACTTGGATATGAAGGTGATCATAATATGTCCAAAGACTTTAAGGGGCAATTATTTTATGGTTTTAAAAAAGATGATTAAATAAGTTAAATTTTTATCTCTTTCTTCTATTTAGATTAAGTATAAATAATTATTTTTGTATTATCTTAATTTAAGATGTAAAAATACTTAGATGATTATGATTTACAGAATAAAACTTTTATTAGTTACACTTCTTTCAGGTTTTCTGACCTATTCCTATTTAATTATTGAAGATACAACTAACGTGAAATGTATGATTCAAATGACAAATTATGAAGGATTTGGAGCATATATTATAATATCTTTAATTAATCCTGAAGGAAATTATGAGGACACACTTTATGTGCAAGGTAAGGACAAAGAATGGTACAGTGAATTAAGTAGATGGTGGAGATTTTATGCTAAAATTAGAAATAATGTTGATGCAATAACCGGAGAAACTATAAGTGGAGGAGAGCGAACCGTAAGCTTAATAAATATTCCAAAAGAAAAAATTGATAAAGGTTATAGTGTTAGATTTGAAAGCTCAGTTGAGGATCAAAAATATTACACTGAAGACGTTCAGTTTGAATTGACTTCTGAAAATATAAATAGTAAAATTGAAGGAACTGGATTTATTCGTTATATAAGGACGATTTCTAATTAGATAAATATATGTCACTTCTTGTTTGGAGATATAGTCACTTCTTATTGGCTTTAGTTTCTTCACTTTTTTTACTTATCGCCTCCGTCACTGGAGGAATTCTTGCTTTTGAGCCAATTTCATTGTCAATTCAACCTTACAGTGTCACTTCGCTTGATAAAGTCTCACTGAACCAAACTATTATAGCTCTTAATAAAAATTATGATGAAATAATTGAAATTGAAGTAACTGATGATGATTTTGTTATGGCATCAGTTATTACAGACAATGCTGAAGTAAAAAAAATTTATATAAATCCTGTTACCGGAGAAAAAATAGGGTTAGTTAAAAAACAAAAACAATTTTTCACATTCATCACAAATTTACATCGATCACTTTTTCTCAAAACAATTGGTCGAATTTTTGTGGGAATAGTTTCCCTTTTACTTTGCTTTATTGCGGTTACTGGAATTTTTTTGTTAGCAAAAAGACAGGGTGGATTTACTAAATGGTTTAAGCGTGTTCAAGATAATAATATCAAACAGAAATACCACGTAATCATTGGACGTTGGTTAGTTTTTCCAATTATAATAATTGCCGTGACAGGAGTTTTTTTGTCCGTTGAAAAATTATCATTAATGCCTAAAGATTATTTCAATTTTAGTTGGAATGAAAAACAAAATGAATCTGCCAAAAACAAATCATTATCAAGTTTCTTTCAAACAATTTCTTTAGATGAAGTAAGAAATTTAAGTTTTCCATTTTCAAAAGCTGAAGAAGATTTTTTTGAACTCTCTTTAAACGACAGAATATTGATTATTGATCAGTTTACTGGACGTGTCAAAAAAGAATCATATTATCCTTTTGTTAAATTAGCAGCTAGATGGAATTTAATATTACACACCGGAAAGGGTAATATATTATGGTCTATCATATTATTTATATCAAGTTCAAGCATGCTTTTTTTTATGTATACCGGGTTTTCAATGTCACTTAAACGTATACTAAAAAGTAAAAAAACAAAGAAAATATTAGAAGCTAATGAATGTGAATATATAATTTTAGTTGGTTCTGAAACTGGAAACACATTTGTATTTGCAAAATATTTTTTTGAAAGCCTAATTAAAGCTGGAAAGAGTGTTTTTATGTCTCCATTGAATGATTATACTCAATATGAAAAAGCCAAAAATATTGTTGTTTTTACAGCTACTTATGGAGATGGTGAAGCACCCTCAAATGCTCGTTTATTTGAAAAAAAATTCAAAACCGTTATTCCGATAAATAATATGAATTTTTCTGTTGTGGGCTTTGGATCTTTAATGTATCCAAACTATTGTCAATTTGCTATTGATGTTGATCAATTACTTAATAACAATCCAAAATTTAAATCAAATTTGCCGTTATACAAAATCAACGAAGAATCAAAAGGTGCATTTGAGTCTTGGTTTAAAAAATGGACTAAAGCCACCCCAATTGATTTAAGTTTAGATATAACTAAACCAGTTAAAAATAAATTAAAGACAAATTCTTTTAAAGTTGTAGAGAAAATAAAAATAAATATTGATAATACATTTTTAATAAAGTTTGAGCCAATAAAAAAAATAAAATATGAGTCAGGAGATTTACTAAATATAATTCCAAAAGAAGATAACTATATCAGACAATACTCTATTGGAAAAATTGGTGAAAATTTATTATTAAGTGTAAAAAAACACAATCAAGGTCTTTGTTCTTCATATTTAAGTACTTTAAAAGTTGGTGATTTTATAAATGGAATTATTAATAGTAATTCTAATTTTCATTTACCCAAAAAAGCACATTCTGGGATCCTAATTTCAAATGGAACAGGAATTGCTCCCTTTCTTGGTATGATTAGTGAAAATAGAAGTAACATACCCATATCTATGTTTTGGGGAGGAAGAACAAAGGAGTCTATAAACATTTATGAAAAATATATAGAAAATGCTATTTCAAAAAATAATATTTCAAACTTTCATATGGCTTTATCAAAAGGAGACAAAAAAGAATATGTGCAAGATGTCCTAATTAAAAATAAAGAGGAAGTTTGTGATACTATAAAAAATAATGGATTTATAATGATATGTGGTTCGTTATCGATGCAACACGATGTTCTGGATATTCTTGAAGAAATTTCTTCCATAAACTTAGATCAGCCATTAAGTGAATTTGAAAATAATGGTCATCTACTTTTAGACTGTTACTAAATCAGTCTAAACTCCACCTCATTCCGATAAAATATCGAATACCTTGATTGGATGCGTAAACATATGATGGGTCAAATGTAAGAGCATATGGATTTTCAGTGGTTTTAGTAGCGCTTCCGTTTTGATCAAAGATTACATTTTTATCAAAAGGATCAAATGAACGAGCTATACTATTTTTATCAGGTGTAAAATTTAAAATATTTTTTATACCTCCAAAAAATTCGTAATTGTTTTTAAGAGACTTTGTTATTTGTAAATTCACTATGCTAAAAATGGGAGAAAACTCATCTCTTGGATCCAAAGATCCCAATCGGGGGAGTCTCATTTTCCCTACTATATTTCCAGTGAAATCGATTTTATATGTAGATTCAATAAATTTCTTTTCAATTTTCCACACCCCCTGAAAGCTTTCTGTTAAGTAGGGGGTATATTCTTTTCCGTCTTCAATAATTGATGAGTCAATATAAGTTGCACCAATATTAATTCTTAGTCCATTAATAAACAATGAATTTATATTCAGCGAAATTCCTTTAGTAATAGATCTACCATTTAAATTATCATAGATTATTAAGTTTGGATTTGTATCATAATTCGGAACAATTTTATTCGAAAATTTTGTCCAAAAAATACTGGAATCAAAATCTAGTATGTATCCTTCCTTTGCATATATTTTTTTTACATAATTAATGTTTGTATTCCAAGACCTCTCTGGTTTTAAATTATTTAAAAAAACAACATCTCTAGCTCCTGTTAAAGCAGCATGATCCTCAGTAAAAACTTTTGCAATTCTGTATCCTGATCCTAAGCTAAATCTTAGAGTTGAAGATTTGTTATTATTAGTAATTTTATAATTAAATCTTGGAGTGATAATGTCCCCATGAATTGAATTGTGATCATATCTAACACCAACTAATACTGTATTGGAATCATTTATTTTTATTTCATCTTGAATAAAAACTCCTGGAAGGTTTGTTGATTCTGACATATTAGACGAGGAGTTGTCATCATATGTTGCAGTCGTATTATCATCATAGAATGTGTGCCTGTAGGCTAGTCCAAAAAGAAAAGAATTTGATTTCATATTTTTACTCCATACAAACTGACCAAAACCAATTGATTGTTTTGCATTAAATATTGTATTTCCATATACGGAGTTTTGGTCATGATTATTAAAACTAAATTGAAAAAATAAATTTTTATTAAAATCATATTTTCCAAAAATTTCAACCCGACTGGTGTAAATACTTTCACCATAAACTTCAGTTCCACCTCTATATCTTGGAGACCAATTCATTTGTCCACCCCATCTATCTTCATAAACATATCTTGTTGCAACTGATAACCTATTTGAAAAATTTAATTTATTAAAAATAGAAATTCTGTCTACCAGAGTTAAATCCGTAAATCCATCATTATTATTGTCAATCGGATTTGAATAATTGAAATAATTAACACCTAAAATTCCCTGTAACTTATTTTTTGATCCGTACTTAAAACCTAAATCTGTATTTATCTCTCCCCACCCCGAAGTAAAAGTATCAAAAGAAAATTTAGATGCATTTGCTGGCATTTTAGTAATTAAATTAATTACTCCTCCAATCGCCTCTGAACCATAAAGAGAAGATGCTGGACCTTTGACAATTTCAACTTGTTCAATTAAAGATTGTGGAATACCTGTTAACCCGTATACTGTTGATAGCCCACTAACAATTGGAAGCCCATCAATTAAAACCATTGTATAACTACCCTCCTGACCATTAATATGAATATCTCCTGTGCTACAAACGTTACAGTTTAGTTGAGGTCTAATACCATTAATAATACCCATTGACTCAAAAACAGATGGAGTTGGATTTCCTTTAAAAAATTCTTTGGTATAAACTTCAACCGGAACGGGGCTATTTAGTTTAGAAACCGGTTTTAATGTTCCAGAAATGACTACCTCATTTAATTGATCGTCAACTTTAAGTTCAACTAATCCGATATTTTTTTCAGTATTACTTACTTTTTGAACAAAAGATTTATGTCCTATATATGAAATAATTATTTTTGGATTCTTTATCTTAGATATGTTTAAAATAAATTCGCCTGATTGATTAGTTGTTGTACCAATTTTAGTTCCACTAATTATTACAGAAGCACCAGGAAGAGGTGATCCCTCAGAAATCACTCTTCCGATAATTGAATAATCCTGAGCAAATGAAAACTTAATAAAAAAAAACAAAAATATAATTCGAGACACAAAAAAGTTTTATACTGCAAAACTATTAAAAAGTTTTATACTGCAAAACATTTATGAAAAAAACAATCGAAAAAGAAAATTATCTTAAGGCTATTTATAAACTGGAGGAGAAAAAGGATAAGGTAACTGTTACCGCACTTAGTACTTTTTTCAAAGTAAGTAAATCTACTGTTTCAAATATGTTAAATAAATTAGTAAAGATGGGTTTTGTAGATACCAAACCTTACAAACCGATTGAAATGACTTCTTTAGGGAAGAAAAAAGCTATTGAAATAATTTCAAAACATAGACTTATTGAATTGTATTTAGTAAAAGAAATGAATTTTTCGGTTGATGAGGTTCATGAGATTGCTGAAGAAATAGAACATATTGAAAATTCAAACTTTTTTAATAGAATGAGAGAAATTTTAGGGGATCAATTAATTGATCCCCATGGCTCCATTATTCCCGATAGTGAATATTAATTATTAAGCCCAAATAATTAAAGCGTTAAATTGCACAAAATATGAAACAATATTTTCCAATTTTAAACTGGCTTCCTAACCTTTCTAAAAAATCAATTAAAAATGATTTTATTGCGGGATTAACCGTTGGAATCATGTTAGTTCCTCAAGGAATGGCATATGCCCTTCTAGCAGGGCTACCTCCAGTATTTGGATTATACGCAGCCTTAATACCCCAAGTCATTTATGCTATAATGGGTACATCGCGACAATTGTCAGTTGGTCCAGTTGCAATGGACTCCTTGTTAGTTGCCTCTGGATTGGCAGCATTAAAACTTTCTGGGATTGATGAATATATTTCAATGGCAATTTTTTTAGCATTTTTCATGGGTCTTATTCAGCTTATTTTAGGATTTATGAGAATGGGATTTTTGGTAAATTTCCTTTCCAAGCCCGTTATTTCTGGTTTTACATCTGCTGCAGCTATTATTATTGGATTAAGTCAATTAAAGCATCTGGTTGGAGCTCCTTTTGAATCCAGTAATAAAATACATTTACTTTTATTTGAGTTTATAGATAAAGGATCTCAAATACAACCAACAACATTAGTAATTGGACTTTCAGGGATAGGAATATTAATTTTACTAAAGAAGCTAAATCCTTCAATCCCTGGAGCCCTTATTGCGGTTATTTTTTCTAGTCTTTGGATTAAATATTTTGGACAAGACTCAGGAGTATCAATTGTAGGTATAGTTCCGGAGGGCCTCCCGTATTTTAAACTTCCTGAAATTCAACTAATAAATTTTTCAAAAATATTACCATTAGCACTCACATTAGCCTTAATTGCTTTTATGGAAGCTATCTCTGTTGCAAAAGCTATTGAAGAAAAGAAGGATTATTCGATTGATCCAAATCAAGAATTAATTGCACTTGGAACATCTAATATTATTGGATCTTTATTTCAATCATATCCAACCACAGGAGGATTTTCTAGAACAGCAGTGAATGAACAAGCAGGAGCTCAATCTGGATTAGCATCAATAATAAGTGCAATGGTAGTAGGTCTTACTCTTTTATTTTTTACTCCGCTATTTTATTTTTTACCGAATACTATTTTAGCATCAATAATAATGGTTGCTGTTTTTAAATTAATTGATTTGCAATCACCAAAAAAGTTGTGGAAGTCAAGTAAAAGTGAGTTTTATATTCTTTTATTTACCTTTTTTATTACTTTATTTATTGGGATTAAGGAGGGAATCATCTTAGGTGTTTTAGCTTCATTGTTGTTATTAGTATATAGATCTTCTCAACCACATGTAGCTGTATTAGGTAAAATTATGGGAACGGATTATTTTAAGGACGTTGATAGGTTTACAGAGGATATTGAGACATTCGAAAATTTACTCTTATTAAGGTTTGATGAGCAAATATATTTTGGCAACTCTCAGTTTTTTAAAGAAAGACTTCTCGAAAGGGTTGATCAAAAAAAAGGAAAATTAAACGTAGTTATTCTAAGTTCCGGTGGAATTAATTATATTGACTCTAGCGGTATGAAAATATTAAATGAAATAATTCTAATTTTAAAATCTAAAAATATTCAATTTTATGTCGCTGGAGCAATTGGTCCAGTTGTGGATAGTCTATTTAAAAGTGGTGTTGCGAAAAATATTGGAGGCAAACTTTTTTTTGCAAACACTCAACAAGCGTTTAAATATTATATACATAAAAACCCTAAGAGTAAAATAGAAAAAAAAATAAGCTTACAAGCAAATTTAGAAATTTTAGAATAATATGAAAGTAGAACAAATTTATACTGGATGTCTCTCTCAAGGAGCCTATTATATCGAAAGTGACGGCGAGGCTGCTATTATTGATCCTCTAAGAGAAGTTGATAGCTATATCGAAAAAGCGAAGGCAAATAATGTTAAAATCAAATATATTTTTGAAACACATTTTCATGCAGATTTTGTTAGTGGACACTTGACACTGTCAAAAAAGACGGATGCACCAATAGTTTATGGACCTAATGCAAATCCAGATTATGATGTTATAATTGCAACCGATAATCAAGTTTTTAAAATAGGAAGTTGTACTATAACTGTATTACACACTCCAGGACATACAATGGAAAGTTCAACCTATTTATTGAAAGATGCCAGTGGAAAAGATCATGCAATATTTAGTGGAGATACTCTTTTTCTTGGTGATGTTGGGCGCCCTGATCTTTCTCAAAAATCTGATGATATGACAATGGAAGACTTGGCTGGAATTCAGTTTGAAAGTTTAAGAAACATAATCATGCCTTTAGCTAATGATGTGATTGTTTATCCCGCACATGGAGCAGGTTCAGCATGTGGAAAAAATATGATGAAAGAAACGGTTGACACTTTGGGAAATCAAAAAAAGATAAATTACGCCTTAAGGGCAGATATGACAAAAGAAGAATTTGTTAAAGAGGTTACTGAGGGACTCATGCCCCCTCCAACCTATTTTCCTTCAAATGTCAAAATGAATAAAGAAGGTTATGAAGATATAGACTCAATAATAAAGAGAGGGATTAATCCAATATCAGTAACAGAATTTGAAAAGACAGCTAACGAATTAGGGGCTATTATTTTAGATGTTAGACATCAGCAGGACTTCGCAAAAGGTCATATTCCAAGATCTATTTTTATTGGTTTAAAGGGTGGATTTGCTCCTTGGGTAGGAGCATTATTAGCGGATGTAAAACAACCAATTTTACTTGTTGTAGAAGATGGAGAGGAAGAGGAGGCGATTACAAGATTATCTAGAGTTGGATTTGATAACACTATTGGATATTTACAAGGTGGGTTTTTAGCTTGGAAGGAATCCGGAAATCAAATTGATAAAGTAACATCTATTTCGGCTCAGCAATTTGAGATAGATATCAAAAATAAAGATTTTAGCATTTTTGATGTTCGTAAACCTTCTGAATTTGAATCTGAAAGAATTGATAAAGCAATTAATGCTCCTTTGGATATTATTAATAATTATTTAAAAGTTTTGCCAAATAATAAGGATTTTTATGTTCACTGTGCGGGAGGATATAGGAGTATGATTGCTGCTTCTATATTAAAAAGCAGGGGTGTACATAATTTGATTGAAATAAAAGGAGGATTTAAATCAATAAAGGAGACTTCGATTCTAATAATATAGACCATGAAAAAATTAATATTTATTGTCGTACTCTTAATAAGTAATATTTCAAACTCGCAAGTAAACAGCTCTTCCATTGATTTCGATGGAGATGGAATTCCAAATTCATTTGATTTAGATGACGATAACGACGGAATATTAGATACAATTGAGTGTCCACCTAATGTCAATAATTCAACTCTTGCCATCACTGGAGACTTATCTGGAAATTTTACAGGGGGATATCCGATTTCAACTTCTCCAATAACAGTTATCGGTTCAGGATCTGGACAGGTCGGAGGAGCATTTGAAAAAAATATAAATATAAAAACAGAGCTTGGTGAAGGTGATGTTTTTCAGAATTGTCATATAATTTTTAATGTAAATGGAAATTTTGATGATGGATTAACATTTTCTATTGATGATGTAGTTTATCTTAATTTTAACGAATACCATTGGAATGGAAATTTTGCAGGAACATCTGCGCCAGAATTTATGGGTACTGGAAAGTTTAATTCAAGTGGTAATGGAGGGCAATGGACGCCCTGGACTGGCGAAGGAAATCCAACTGTTGAGATAACTCCAGGATCAATTAGATTAATGTTAGACACTAAAGGTGGCGGTAGAGAAGATGCTTTGCCTTATATGGACCCAAACGGTAATTCAAGTGCAGGAGAATTAGTTATAAATCCAAATTTTACATACGATTGTTTAACCGGTTTTAAATTGACTTTTGGAAACTCAAATCATGGAGGTCCCGGTTCAATTAACGCAAACGTAGTTGTTGAAACATTCATTAATCCTTGTAATACAGACACTGATGGAGACGGCATACAAAACACTTTAGATCTTGACTCTGATAATGACGGATTACTTGATTCAATTGAGGGAGGTTCAGTAGACACCGATGGAGATGGAGTATTAAATTTTTTGGATAACGACGATGACGGAGATGGTTTTTTAACATCGTATGAAATAACATGTAATACAGATCCTTTGGACAGTTCTTCTATGCCAGTTGATTTTGACGGTGATTTCATTCCAGACTGTGTTGATCAGGATGATGACAACGATGGTTTTAACGACGTGAATGATGCTTTTGCTTTTGATCCAAATGAATGGCTGGATACCGATGGAGATGGAACAGGAAACAATGCAGATCTGGATGATGACAACGACAATTATACAGATGAGGAAGAGATTTTTTGTCTTAGTGACCCACTGAATAATAGTCAAACTCCACCTGACAATGATGCGGATTATAATCCAGACTGTATCGATACCGATGATGACAACGATGGTTTTTTGGACACCTTTGAAATATTTTGTGGAACAGATTCTTTGAACTCAAGTTCGGTTCCCCTTGATACCGATCAAGATGGTATTTCTGATTGTGGGGACTTAGACGATGACAACGATGGTTTTGATGATACTTTGGAGATTCAGTGTAACACCGACCCACTGGATCCTTTATCGGTCCCAATTGATACTGATGGAGATGGAGAATTTGATTGTTTGGATTTAGATGACGACAACGATGGGTTAACTGACGAAGAAGAGCTACTTATTGGAACAGATACCTTGGATGCTGACACCGATAACGATAATGTTGACGATTTACCCGATGTTTTCCCCTTAGACCCAACGGAGTGGGCAGACACCGATGGAGACGGCATAGGAGATAACGCAGATACTGACGTGGATGGCGATGGTTATTTAAATGCAGATGAGATTATTTGTGGTACGGACTCTCTCAACGCAGGGGATACTCCACTGGATTACGACGGAGATTTCATACCAGATTGTATAGATCCCGATGACGACAACGATGGTTGTAACGACGAGGACGATCAATTGCCTTTTAATGAGA
>NZ_CEZOWA010000012.1:0-65910 GCF_983056325.1 Candidatus Marivariicella sp.
GCAAACTTTCAAAGCCTACTGTCCAATTGACTACAATATTTTTATCGTACAGCCAAATTGGAGAGGACCATAAGTTTTTATTCAAAAAGTCTAGGGCAACTAATTGTTGATCTTTTGTAACAGTTTTGAAAGGTGTTGCAGCTTGGCCCTTATTAATTATAGTTTGATTGACGCCACCTATAACAGAAATTACATGATAGATATATCTTCTATAAACGCCTATTAGTTCTCCATATAATTCATTTAAATCCTCATAATTTGCACCTTCAATGGTTGTCCATTCATCTAAATTTTTTGAAACAATTTTCAAATTCATTAATCCATAATTACTTGCTTTTACAGGATCATTTCCGATATTTTCAGTCTGTGAATTTGGATCATTTCCATACGACCCGAACATATAAATAGGGTTTAAGTTTTTGTTTCCGACCCATCTATTCAGATTATTCTTTATTTCATTTTCATTTTTATTAGAAAAATATCTATATCCCCATTCAATTGCATAATCATCATATGGGCCAAGTTTCCTTACAAAACGAATATTTTCATCGCCTGGCTGGGCAACATAGTTATATCTTGCATAATCCATAATAGTTGCAGCAATTCCCATTTTCTGAGTAAAATCTCCTGATCTCAGTGAATCTACAGGATATGCAGAGCTAGCCTTCATATTATGGGGTAGCCCAAGAGCATGTCCAACCTCATGTGAAATAACTCTTCTCATCATTTCTCCAATTTCTTTTTCTGGAGTTTCTAATGTTCTTGCTTTAGGATTTGCAGCCCCAGTTTCTAATAAATATCTATTCCTATAAGATCTTAAGTGATTATGATACCAAATTATATCACTTTCTAATATTTCACCAGTCCTTGGATCAGAAACACTCGGTCCAGTTGCATTTCTGGTTTTAGAGGCAACATATCTAACTGTAGAATATCTTATGTCTTCAGGACTGAAATTAGGATCTTCTTCTTTAGTTGGGGGGTCTTTTGCTATAATTGCATTTTTAAAACCTGCTTTTTCAAATGCAATATTCCAATCCTCAATACCTTTTTTGAAGTACGGTCTCCATTTGATTGGAGTTGCAGGATCTAAATAATAAATAATTGGTTTAATAGGTTCGGTTAGTTCCCCTTTGTTGTAGGCTTCAATATTTTTTGGCTCTAATTTCCATCTTCTGATTATACTGTATTCGTCAGACTTTAATTTATCTGAAGAATAGTCAATTTTTTTTAGACTAAACCATCCAATTCTTTCATCCAAATATCTTACTTGCATTAAAGTATCAGGTAATAAAATTATAGAATGATTTATCTGAAAACTTAAAGTTTTTGAATTATTCGATCTAGAAAGATTATTTGCTGAATAGGTTAATGTGTTTTTGATTTCGATATTCTTGGGGTAACTATGTGCATTGTCAATGAAACTTCTTTTTTTATCAAGCCCCCCGATTTTAAATCTTTCCTTATCGGACTTTCTAATTAAATTAAAGCCAGGTGAATCATTCATGAAATAATTTGAAACATCAATTAAATACCTGTCTTTATCTTTATTTTCAATTTTGAAAACAGCAAGAATAGGGGGGAAGTTGTTTTTAATAACGCTTATTTGAATGGGATCTTCTTCTGAGGCTTCATTTGAGTAGGCAATTTTTTTCAAAACTATTTTATCGCCTTTAAGTATAAATGAAATTACATTTTCAGCAGTTTTAGATCCAGCATTTATGTATGATGAATAGTCACCTGGATATTGGGAAAATCTAGTCACCATTAAAAGCTCTTTTCCCAATGAATTTTTATTGATTTCTATATACAGTTTATTGTTTTTA
Source organism: Candidatus Marivariicella sp. (assembly GCF_983056325.1). Taxonomy (NCBI): domain Bacteria; kingdom Pseudomonadati; phylum Bacteroidota; class Flavobacteriia; order Flavobacteriales; family Flavobacteriaceae; genus Candidatus Marivariicella; species Candidatus Marivariicella sp. Next base: position 1,827 of record NZ_CEZOWA010000012.1, read on the forward strand.
TGATAAGTATTTATGAAGCCAAGAGATTCATTCATATTCATTGTAATGCTGTCAATTGGCTTTTTATTAACTTTTTGTTGTCCATAAAAAAAAGTTGAATTTATAAATATGATAAGCATTAAAAATTTTTTCAACATAAGTTTAATATTTAGAATTAAACTCAAAGTTTTCTAATTCAAAACTTGGAAGAGCAGCTAAAAGATGATCAAAAATATCAGATACAATTTCTTCATAATTTGACCAATCTTTATCTGAAATAAAAGCATATATCTCTAAAGGGATACCAGTTGGGCCCGGAGATAGTTGTCGACACATAACTGTCATATTTTGATTTATTTTCGAATGATGTTCTAAATAGTTTTTTACGTAAGCACGAAATAACCCAATATTAGTAAAATTTCTACCATTAACTAGTTGTTCTTTGTCTGTATTATTTAAATTATTATATTCTTTTATTTGCACATCTCTTTTAATTATAAAAGACTCTAAAAGATGTATTTTTCTTAGTGGTTCAATTTCGGAATCATTTAAGAACTTTATAGAAGTTGTTTTAATTAGTATTGATCTTTTAATTCTTCTTCCATCAGATTCACTCATGCCTCTCCAATTAGTAAATGAATCAGATATCAATTTATAGGTTGGGATTGTTGTTATTGTTTTATCAAAATTTTGAATTTTAACAGTAGAAAGACTAATTGAAATCACATCACCATCTCCATTTGAATTACCCATTGTAATCCAATCTCCAATTCTTGCAGTGTCATTTATGGTTATTTGAATACTAGCTACAAACCCTAATAATGTATCTTTAAATATTAAAAGTATTACAGCTGAAAGAGCCCCAAGGGTTGTCAGAAAAACACCAATCTCTTTTCCTGTAAGTAATGATAAAATTACTATTCCACCAATAAACCATATAAAAATCATAAAAACCTGAAGGTAGCTTTCAAGAGGTTTGTCTTTTAAAAGCGGATACTTTCTAAGTTGATCTGTTAAGGATTTTAAAAAACCTCGTATTATTAATATTGCTAGAAAAGCCGTTATTGCCTCTAAAAAATTAGATATAATTTTTACTAATTTTGGAATACTAGATAGTACTTCAGGTAATTCAATTATTAAAAAAAATAAAGGGGGAAGGTAACCTAAGAGAGATGGTATTTTATTTTTTATTAGAGAATCATCAAAGTCTGAGCTAGTTCTTTTAGCTATTTGATTAAATAATTTTTTTATTATATTTCTTGATAATGCCGAAAGAATTAATGTAATAATTGCGATTATTAAAATAACACTAGTCAAACTTAAAAAATTTGATAATGAGTCGCTTAATCCTTGATTTTTAAATAGATTTAAAAAGAATAAATACATAATTGTAGTTTTATTGGTTAGTCAAGATATTAGCTATTTTTTTAATTTCAACTAGTAATTCTTTCAAATGAGTAATATTGGTTGAAGGGTTTAGTAAAACTACCCTCAAGTATCTAGTTCCGTTCATTTCACATGATGTAATGTAAAAATATTTATTATTTATAACATTATAACGTAGTTTTAATTGAAACTCATCATCTCTAGAAAATTTTATATATCTAAAACAAAGAATATTGCTTTGTGGTTCATATGGAACTTCAAAATCGTGTTCTTCTAGTAAAATATTATAAAACTTGTAACATAAATCAAAAGTGTAGTCAATAAAATCTTCAATAGCTTTTTCTCCCTCAATTGCAAAAGCCCAAAATAATTTAGTGCCAAGTGCTGATTTCGTACATTCAACTGTGTATGCCATAGAATCCATACCAACAACTTCATTATTATGAAAAACATAGGAACCTTTTTGTTGAAAAGCCCCTGCTTGGTGTTTAAAATCTTTAAATAAAACCGCGGTACAAAGTGAAGGCACTCTCATCATCTTGTGAGCATCCCATACCAAAGATGTGGCTTTTTCAATTCCTTTAACTAATTTGATATTTTTTTTACTCACCAATGCTGCTGCACCGTGCGCACCGTCAACATGAAACCAAATATTATATTTTTCACAAAACTCTCCCATTTGATCGAGCGGATCAAATAACCCTGTAGACGTGGCACATGCATTTGCTATTAAGCACATTACTTTTTTCTTTTGATGAATAAGCTTTTTATATATGGACTCAAGTTTACTAACATCAATAACTTCATTTTCATCAACAGGTATTGGTATAAAAGATTTTTTACCAAGACCAAGAATTGATAATGATCTTAGAATTGAATAATGAGCAGAAGCGGAACCCATTACAACTAAGTTTGAAGGATTTCCTTCATTCCAAGAGTCAGGACTTACAGATGATCTTGCAGCAGTAAGTGCTGTTAGGTTTGCTACTGATCCACCATGAGTTAATACTCCACTAGGAAGACCAGATTCAAATTTAAAATCATAAAAATCCTTGTTTTTTAGCCATCCAAGTTTATCTAACATCCAGTTAATCATAAACCCTTCGCATGTACTTCCAGAAGGACCCATTTCATATAAAGAGCTAGGATTATTTATTGTTCCATGAATTAGCTCAGGAATCCCAGCTAAATCGTGTGGAACTGGAACTTGATGACCCATGTAGTGTGGATGACTGAGATGATTAGAATTTTCAAGATAGTTTGTCACGAAATCTAAAATATCAGTATTAGATTTAAAGCCTGTCTTTATACGCTCTTTAAGTTTTAATTTATCAGCAATTAATTCTGGAGCTATTTGATTTAGAGCACTTGTTCTTTTGTTTACACTATTATTTATGTGGTTTTCTAGAAGTTGGCCAACATCAGCAATTGTCTTTTGAGTCTTCATTTATAAATAAATATAATTTTTAGTAAATATAGTTTAATCATAAAATAATTAAAAGTATACGGATTTAAAATAGATTAGAAAACATGAATGGGTATTCTGATAAATTTTAGTGAGTTTAATAAAATTAGCTTAATTGGATATTATGTATCGTTAAACTAATTTTATGGATCAGCAAATCTCTATTGCGATTTATAAATTTTTTAATCTTGGATTAATTATTTTAAACCAAAGTGGAGGTATGAATGCTAAAATTATGCACGAAGGATATCCGAAAGGAAGTTGTGGACTATTTTTTTTATTTTCTAATACTTGATATTTTTTAGAAGATTTAAAATGATGATCGCTATGTCTGGTTAGTTCATATAAAACAATCCTTCCTATTAAATGGTTTGAGTTCCATGAATGATGTGGTTGAACTCGCTCATATCTCCCTGAAGGAAGTTTCTTTCTAAGAAGTCCATAATGCTCTATGTAGTTTATCGTTTCTAGAAATAAAAATGCTTGAATACCCAAAATAATAGCAAATAACAAACCGTAAAGATTAAAAAGAATAAAAACCAGAAATAGGTAAGTAAATTGAATTACAATATAAAATAACATTTCATTTTTTAAAGAAAAAAAATTGTGACCATTCCTTTTTAAGATTTCTTTTTGAATTTTCCAAGCATTAATATATTGATTAAAAACAGATGTAATCCAAAAGCTATAAAGATTTTGATTGAATTTTGAAGTAGCTGGATCTTCTGGGGTTGCAACATTTTTATGGTGTCCAAGATTATGCTCCAAATAAAAGTGCATATAAAGACAAGGAATAAGTAATAATTTAGAAAGTGTTGTTTCAAGTTTAGACATGCGATGGCCAAGTTCGTGCGCAACATTTATAGCGTTTGTAGCCAGTAATATACCCAAAGAAGAGAGTATCCCAATCTTTTCATAAATCAATAGTGATGTATGTGTTAAATTATACAAACCAAAAAACAATAAAATAAAAACTAAAGGAATATTAATGTATAATAAAACATCAAAAAGATAATTTGTTATTTTTTTTTCTTTTTCACTATCATTATAATTAATATCGTGATCCTTTATTAATAATTCTAGTATTGGAATCAAAATAAAAGCATAAATAGGGGTTGAAAATGTCATGATTCCATTTGAAAAAACTGCAATAAATGCAGAAAGAGGAATCGTGTATGCGAATAAATATTTTAGATCGTCCAACATATTTTTTTATAAATATAATTAATGTTTTTGTTATGTAACTACGGGTCTTGCCTTGGTATGTTCTAAGTATTCTTTATTATTAACTATTTGAGCTAATTTAAAAACAGTTTTTGTAAGATCTTCGTATGATGTATATAACGGAGAAATACCTAGTCTTATATAATTAGGAGGTCTATAGTCTGGTATGATTTTAATCGATCCAGATTGTAAAGATTTGCATATTCTCCATGATTCTGTGTGAGAAATAGAAATATGGGAGCCTCTATTTAATGAATTAATAGGACTTTCAAATTTAAAACCTAGAGGTATTAAAAATTTAAAAATTAATTCTTTCAAATATTCAGATTGTTTTTTACTTTTAAATTCAATATTTGCAATTTTAGCCCTCAATATTATGTCAACGCCAGTTTCAATTGGAACAATTGACAGTATATTAGGAGTACCATTGGAAAACTTCTTAATTCCTTTATCTTGATCAAAATCTTTTGAAAAGGAAAAAGGATTAGAGTGACCAAACCATCCATTGATTGGATTATTAATTGAATTTAATAAGTTTGTTTTTACATATAAGTAAGCCGGAGAACCAGGCCCTCCATTTAAAAACTTATAAGTACATCCAACAGCTACAAGAGTATTTGTTTCTTTAAAATCAATATTCACAGCTCCTGCTGCATGACTTAGATCCCATACTATTATACTATTATTTTCATAAGCCCATTTATTTAGATCTTTCATTGGGTATAACCAAGAGCTTTTGTAAGAAACAAGGCTAAGACATACTATCCCAGGTTTTTCTTTTATTGATTTTTTTAATAAATCAATATTTGCTTCAATATCAGAATCATAGTCAACAATTGTTGAGGTACAACCTTCTTTTGTTTTGCATATTCCATCTATAACATATAAATCCGATGGAAAGTTTAAATTATCAGAAATAAAGTGGGTATTGTATTTGTTTGAATTAATCAAAGAAGATAATATTTGATATAAATAAACAGAGGTAGATTCACCAATAATTATCTCATTTTTAGATGATTTAAAAAGTTTCTCAAGTTTAAATGATATTCTATCTACCGTTTCTAACCAGTAATCATTCCAACTTTGTATTAGGTTATTCCCCCATTCATTTTCAACAACATTTTGTAATATCATTTTTGATTGTTTAGGAAGCTTTCCTAGCGAATTTCCATCAAGATAGATTTCATTTTCAGTATTAATAAATTCTTTTTTGAAACTACGGAGTGGATCCTTTTTATCTAAAGTTTGGGAAATTTTTATTTCTGAAATCATTTTTTAAAATTAAGAAAAAATACTCTTTGGTATTATTTTAAAACAAACCATTTTATTTATGAAATAAGGATATAAAAAGTTGGATAAAATTTTGAGCTATAAAAGTTAATAGATTTATATTTGTAAATAATATTTTATGACTGTATGATTAAAACTGATATAATAATAATTGGTGCTGGGCCAGTTGGTCTTTTTGCTGTTTTTGAAGCTGGGTTAATGAAACTAAGATGTCATTTAATTGATGCTATTCCTTCCCCGGGGGGACAGTTATCAGAAATTTACCCTAAAAAACCTATTTATGATATTCCTGGGTTCCCATCTGTCTTAGCTGGAGAATTAGTAAATAACTTAATGGAACAAGCCAAGCCATTCAAGCCTGGTTTTACTCTTGGTGAAAGAGCAGAATCAATCTCAAAAAATGAAGATGGAAGTTTTATAGTTACCTCAAGTGAAGGAACAAAACATACCGCTCCAATTATATTTATCGCAGGTGGTTTGGGTAGTTTTGAGCCAAGAAAACCTAAAATTGAAAATATTGAAAAATATGAAAATAAAGGTGTTTATTATTTTGTGAAAGAACCTAAGCTCTTCAAAGAAAAAAAGATTTTTATTTCTGGAGGTGGTGATTCTGCCTTAGATTGGGCTATCTATTTTGCTGAAAACACTATAATATCTGTTGGATTAATCCATAGAAGTGAATTCTTCAGAGCTCATAAAGATTCAGTTGAAAAAATATATCGTCTCAAAGAAAATGGTAAGATTGATTTACACACTAATTCTGAAGTTATATCCTTAGAGGGTAAAAACTCTTTAAAATCAATTATTATTAAAAATAGTGATGGAAATACTATACAATACCATTTAGATTGTTGGCTTCCTCTTTTTGGTTTATCCCCCAAGTTGGGGCCAATTGCAAATTGGAATCTTGATATAGAAAAAAATGCTATTAAAGTTGATCACACCCTCGATTTTCAAACAAATGTGCCTGGTGTTTATGCAGTTGGAGATGTTAACACATACCCAGGCAAGCTAAAACTGATTTTATGTGGATTTCATGAAGCTACTTTAGCAGTTCAATCTGCTTACAAAAAAATAAATCCAAATAAAAAAGTAGTTATGAAATATACTACAGTCCAAGGAATTCAGGGTTTTGATTAACTAGGTTTTGTAATTCTTAACTATTTTTTTTATAACTTTCAAAAAACAATTAAATTGATCTTATGAGAAATATATTATTAGTATTATTTATTATACCATTATTTTCAAATGCTCAAATTTTGAATATGGATATTATCCAAGTTAAAGATGGTAGAGAAATAGATTATGAAGCTATTGAGGCTTTTATGGTTCCTATTCAACAAGCAGCTATTAAAAGTGGAAAAAAGTCAGGATGGTACATTTTAAAAAATAGTGGTGTAGGTGATTTGAGCGAAATTGAAGATAAAGGGGTGGTTGATTACATGATTTTAAGTACTTACAAGGATCTAGATCAGATGAAAGCCGATACTTGGGACGGTTATTTAGAAATTGCAAAAAATGCATATAAAGGAAAAATGTCTTCAAGGAAAATTGAGAGAATGATGGCATCCATACCTGCAGATGATAATCCAAGAAAAGATACCAGAAGTTATGTAATGGAGAATATATACTATACTAAACCAAACCCTCATGTTGTTGGGAATGTTTACACAGTTTTTCCAGCTCAGCAACTTAATGAAGATTATGAGCAGTTTGAAATGGAATACTATAGACCAATTTGGGAAAAAAATATTCTTTCAGGAAATCATATGAATTGGGAGTTTAATAGAATTATTAATAGAACTGAGAATGCATACCAAAACCTGACACATATTATATTTAACCGTAATGTCAAAGGTGCAACTATAGATTTTCCTTCAGATTTTAGCTCTAATCAATTGGCTAAAGTAGGGATGGCTTCAAGAAAAGGATTTGATACAGCTGAGATGGAGCTTATTTTTAAAGCAAACTGATTCAATAAAAGTAAAGCAAAAAAGACCTCACTGACGAGGTCTTTTTACTTTTTTTAATACAATTTTCTTAATATTTTTAGGTCAGCTAATATTATTTAGAATTATTATATACTAAATAATACGACCTATAATATTGATTTTCAGGTATAAAAGTTAATTTAATATTTTATATTTAAAAATTAATTTTATAAAAATTGTGTACAGAAGTCATTGTGCTTTAGCGAATTTTTTAGAACATTTCGGTGATAAATGGTCTTTGATCATAATAAGAGATATGTTTCTAGGTAAAAAGACTTTTAATGATTTTCTAACTAGTCCTGAAGGGATAGCTTCTAATATTTTGACTAATCGACTTAAGTCACTTATGAAAGACAATCTTATTGATTATAAAATTAGTCCTTCAAATAAAAAAGTAAAGTTTTATTATATGGAAGATAGAGCAATTGATGCTTACCCTGTTCTTATGGAGATGGTTAAATGGAGCAGTAAAAATTTATCTAAAAATTTTGGCCCTGGTTCAATAAAGTGGATAAAGGATATTAAATTAAATTCACCAGAAGAGTTAGTCTTGAAAAGCGTTTCTCATTATAAAAAAATTCGTAAAGAAATTTTTGACAATTCTCTTGAGAGATCATAAATTTATCAGAAAAAATTCATTTTATTATTTAGCTTTACCAAAAAAAAATTTTTATTTTTCATCACACATTCTCTATGGGTAGACATACACTATTTTGGTTTAGAAGAGATTTAAGGTTGAATGATAATGTTGGTCTTTTTAATGCTTTGAGTGAAAGTGAAAGTGTAATCCCAATATTTATTTTCGATTCAAATATTATCGATAAACTACCAAATAATGATCCGAGGATCAAAATTATTTATGATGCTCTTGAGTCAATGAATAATATTCTAAAAAATTATGAAACAAATATTGCTTGTTTTAAAGGAGATCCATTAAAAATTATTAGTAAACTGATTAAAGAATATTCAATTGAAAAAATTGTTTTTAATCACGATTATGAGCCTTATGCAAGAGAAAGAGATAGTAAAATTATTTCTTTTTTAAAACTCCACAATATTCAATACGATTCCTATAAAGATCATGTAATTTTCGAAAAGAATGAAGTCGTTAAATCGGACGGTTCTCCCTATAAAGTATACACCCCTTTTTCAAGACTATGGTTAAATAAATATGAATTGCAAGGTCACATAGACAATCCTTCGGAAAAACTTTTAAAAAACTTTTCTTCAAAACATTCTTTTCCATTTTTATCATTTAATGATTTAGGTTTTGAGAAACCGAAAATTATTATTCCAAATTATAAATTCAATGAAAATATTTTAAATGAATACGAATTAACTCGAAATTTTCCAGCACTAGATAATACTTCTAAACTTGGTGTTTATTTAAGGTTTGGTTTGCTTAGTATAAGACAGCTTGTAAATCAGGCAAATAAGGTAAATAATAAGACTTTTTTAAAAGAATTAATCTGGAGAGAGTTTTTTATGCAAATATTGTGGCATTTTCCTGATACAATTAAATCAAGTTTTAAGCCTAAATATGATAGAATTGACTGGGTAAATAATGAAAATGATTTTAAAAATTGGTGTTCCGGCACGACAGGTTACCCAATTGTAGATGCTGGGATGAGGGAGTTAAACAATACTGGCTATATGCACAATAGAGTTAGGATGGTGGTTGGTAGTTTTCTTTGTAAACATTTATTAATAGATTGGCGATTAGGTGAAGCATATTTTGCTTCAAAACTTTTAGATTATGAACAATCCAGTAATATAGGGAATTGGCAATGGGTAGCTGGTTCTGGAGTTGATGCTGCTCCTTATTTTAGGATTTTTAATCCCTATGAGCAAGTTAAAAAATTTGATAAAGAATTACTATATATTAAAAAATGGATACCTGAGTTAAACCAACCAAAATATCCGAAACCTATTATTGACCATAAATATGCAAGAGAACGCTGTCTAAAAGTTTATAAAAGTGCATTGGATTAAAACTCACTGAAATAAGACTATCTTTTATACTGAAGTGTTATATAAAAAGTTCTTGGTGAAGAAGGAATGATTCCAGGTCCTGGATATCCAGTCGCTCTTCTTGTAAAATATTTATTATCAAATAAATTATTTACACCTGACTCAATTCTAAAATTTTTTATTGAGTATGAACTTGAAATATCAAAAACATCATATTGTGGAATCATACCTATAACTCCACTTAAATTACTTTTTATTGCATTAGATGCATCTGTAAACTGATCAGATAAATAAGTGTATTGAAATCCAAACATGATATTTTTAAAACCAAATTTAGCACCTGTTTTTATGTTTAATTCTGGAATAAACTCAACTTTTTTACCTTTCACTCCAGGTTCAATTGAGTTAATATATTCAGAGCTTATTGAAGAAAAATTAATAAAGTAATTGAGGATTATATTATCATTATTTTTCAAAAATAATTTAGCAAGATTAAGGTCAATAATAGATTCAAAGCCAAATATTTCAGCATCACCCACGTTGCCTCTTTCACTTTTAACATTTCCACTTGATGCTACCCTTTGAACAAAACCGATACGATTGTTGTATGCTAGTAAAAACCCACTTAAATCATAAGAAATAAAATCTTTATATGTTCCTCTGATCCCAATATCAGTAGTAGATCCGTTTTCGTCTGATATATTAGGATTAATAGAGTATGCTGGGTTAAAAATACTTATGTCAGCAAAAGTTACAGATCTATAATTTTCTGAAATATTAAAGTATATTTCAAAACTATTTGACAACTTATAACTCGATCCTAATCCAAGTAATATAAAATTTCTTTTTCGTATTTCACTATTATTTATTAACTCATCAAAAATAACATTTCCTGCAGCATCTTGATTTGTTCTTTTATAAAACCCATCACTTTCAGTTTTAATAAATTCATATCTAATTCCAGGTGTTATGGATAACTTATCATTTAAATAAAAGATATTTTCAGAAAAAAAAGATAAATTTTTATTAGGATACCTATAGCTTGATTGAAAATTATAAAAAGGAAACTCCCCAGTTTTAATAGTAAAATTTGCATCAATACCTTTAGAACCTGGACCTTGTTCAGATGTATTATTTGAATTATAGTACTTACTACCGATTACCCAAATTGCTTTTTTATTAAAAAGCTTGTAATTATTGAGAAATCTTACTTCCAATCCATAGTTGTTAAATTTTCCTTTTATTAAATCACGTTCTTCCATCGCGTCTATTTGACTTACCCTATTAGTTCGAAACCCAAGGGCATCTCTAGATGCATTTAATCCGAAAAAACTTGCTGAAATTTTTGATGATTCTGAAAAATTATAATTATAAACAATATTATAAAGTAGCCAATTAACCCCAAACCAATTTCTTGATCTATTACTTTGATATGGGTTTTGTTCAAACATTGAATCCGTTAATCCACCCGCCTGCTTTGCCAAATACTTTAGATATGTAATTTCTGCACTAATCTTAGAATTTTTATTTATTTGATAAACACTTTTTAAAAATAGATTCATTGATCTGAATTCTGAATTTATTCTAAAACCATCTCCCTTTTTATAATTTATGAATGCATAAGTTTTTATTTTTTCTTTAGAATAACTTATGCTAGTAAAATTTGTATACAAATTATTTGACCCTATGGTGTTTCTGTTAACTATTTCAAAGGGTTTGAAGTTATTTGCAGACTTCATTATAAAATTAACTAATCCTCCAAATTGTGTACCGTATTGAAGCGATGCTGCTCCTCTAAGAATTTGTATTTCGTCAACTCCTTCCGCAGGTGGAGAATAGTAGCTTTCCGGATAACCTAGTACATCAGCACTAATATCATAGCCATTTTGTCTGGTATTAAAATTTGAGCTTCTATTAGGGTCGAGTCCTCTTCCTCCAATGTTTAACTGTAAACCTGCATCGTCATTTTGAAATATGTTTAACCCAGCAATTTGACTATATATTTGTCTAGAATTATTACTAGCAACATTGGCTAAAGATTCTTCAAGACTTATAACTTCCGACTTTTTCCCAGCAAAGACAGATGTTCCTTCAAAGTCTTTTAGTCTTCGTAGTTTAAAAATCCTTTTTTTTCTTGCATTTATTACTACTTCTGATAAGTTTTGAATACGACTAGGTAATACAATTGATATTTTTAAATTTTTGTTGGGATCTATATCTTTTTCAATGAGAGGATGATTCATTGATATAACTATAATAGTAGTTGGATTGTTGTCCTTTAATTTAAATTTAAAAACCTTACCTATCTCTGTGATTCCTAATAAACCAATTTTCTTATCATAAATCTCAACTATTTCTTTTTCAAACCCTGCATCTATTGAATTAATTGATATTTCGATAGTTTTTTGAGAAAATATAATTGATGTTTTGATCAAGAATATAAATAACAATAATTTAAAATCCTTTAATTTCATCTTCAAATGGTATGATCCATGTTTTATGTTTAAATGATTCTGTTTGGTTGTACAAATTTACTTTTGGATCAACAAATCTTTTACTAGATCTCCCATTCAATGCGACATGACAATCAACAAAAACTTGAATATTTTTATGGCCTTGAATCTTAAAATGATCACCAAGGTAGTGTGCATATTCTAAAATAAAATCTGGCTGAAAACTCATTTGCTTTTCTTGGTATGATGTCAAGAAATCATCGTTTTGAACATAAAAATATTTTTTACTAATGCTGTCAACTATCTTGAAATTTGAATAACCTCTTTTTTCAATTAACATTACACGCCAGGAATATCTATACCCTTCCTCATTCCAAAATAACTCTCCAGGGTATAATGAATATCTTAAAGGAGTTAGTATTTGAAAAATAAAAAAGATTATAACAATATTTAAAGTTGATTTATTCGTAATAGGAGGAGTTTTAATAATATTAATTTTTCTATCTGTATTTTGATTTAAAAATTTAGCTGCATTAATAAAAAATTTATTAATTAAATTTAAAATACTAAGATGAAATTTAGGATCGAAGAAGATCAAGGATGCAACAATCATTATATAAGGAAACATTCCAATTGGAAATAAGACTTTTGTAAAAGCATGAAAAAAGACTACAAGAGCAAATCCAAATAATCTTGTTCTACTATATAATAGTAAAAATGGAATTAATAAATCGTAAAACATTCCACCCCAACTCATAAAAAAGTGAACCCACTCCTCTTGCATAAGGTTCTGACCAATTATTGGTAAATCGTATTTTGAAGGCAGCCATATTGATAGGGGCATAGCTTTCAAAAGCCACTCGGAGTTAATTTTAGCAATTCCTGCATAAAAGTATACAATACAAAGCATAAGCTTTAAGGAGTCTACCGTCCATTTTTTTACTATACTGTACGATTTATTTGAAAGATAACTGTCTAATGAATAGAAGCAGTTTAATGGTAGAAAACACATTAAAAAACTTATTGAGCTTATAAAGTAGTAGTGATTTAGATATGTTGTTTTGTCTATTAATTCTATATATGTGAACGATAGAAAAAATATGATTATTGAAGCTCTGTATTTGTATCCTAAACATATTGAAATTGAAGATAATGCACATATAAAAAAAAGTATGTATGTAAATCCCGCAAAATCATTAATCCAACTAAAACCATAATATGTAAAATGAAATTTTGGCTCTATATAAAGTGTTTGAATCCAACCGTTTTTCCAAAACCTAACGATACTTACAAACATTAGAATCCCAAAGAAAATTCTAAAAACAGCCAAAGGAGCTGAATCAGTAATACTATTTTTTAAATAATTTTTAATATTGTCGGGTATTGATTTTCAAGTCTTTCCAAACTTAGTATAATTCGGCTAATTAATCTCCGTCAGCATCAATATAGTCAACGTTTATATTTAAAGCTTGAAGCATATCAACTTTCAAAAGAACAACCGCAACTTGAATTACATCGAATGTGACCAGCATATCCGATTTATTATTCTCGAGTTGTATTGTGAAATCGTTGTTAAGGCTATTTATCTGATTTTTTGCAGATTCAAATTGATCAATTATTAGCTGTCCCAGGGGAGTATCGTTTTTTGTAGTCTCTAAAAATTCAATATAGTCTTTAAAGCTAATACCTGTTGATGACATACTTCCATTGAAAGAAACTCCATTAAAAAAGTCTGAAATACCGTTGATAGCTTCAATTGCAAGTATTTTTGATATATCTCTTCTGTAATATGCTTCTACTCTGTCTAGTAATGTACTTCCTGAAAAATATCCTGCTGGAATACCAATTTTATTTGCTCTAAACCCCTTTTCATAATAATAAATAAAATCATTTGTTAATTTATTTATACTAGAAGTAGCGGTGTTATCTGTTGAAGAAACAAAAGCGTCTCTGTATGACGAAATCCAATCATTGATTATAGAATCAGTAAGTTCATTCATTTTATTTGAAAGTACTGCTAAGTACCCTAAATACTTGCTATTTTCTGTAGTGTATTTCTCTAAAATTTCAGAATCACTCTGTCCTATACCGTGCAAAAGATAGTCTAGAGCTGGAAGTCCTTGAGCCGCATAGTCATTTGGATGCTCAATATCAGTAACACTGTTGGTTATATTAGTTTCAACTCTTACGGTGTTCACAGGATAAACATTCATTCTAACACCATAATTAATTTCTTCGGCTTTTCCAATATTAAACATTTCAATGTGTTGCCACGATTTATAAGCAATAAACCAATTCTCTCTAACTAGCTCCAATGAAGATTGATTTGAGTTGTATGAAAAGTCATCTATAGAGTTAGACAGTGCTATTAAGTCTGTTTGAAACTTTAGTTGTGCGGGAATTATAATACTATCTGCCCAAAATACAAGCATTGCCTCCCTATTAAATGTGTTGGAGTTGGTCTGAGTAGTATTGGAACTATTATCAATACTTGTTGAAGAGGAAGTATTGGTGGTATTTGTATTTACTGGTTCTAGGAATACAGGATCACTTTCATTAATGTCACTAGTAGAACATGAGAAGTAAATTGTTATAATTATTAAAATAAAAAAAGCTTTTTTCAAAATTTTTCAAAATTTAAATACGACAATCGGTATCAATCGATTGTCGTATTACTGTTAAACAATTTATTATAATCACACTATAGTTTAAAGGTCTGTATTAATGCCTGTTGCAGTATCAATAGCGTCAGCCATTGCAGTTAATTCAGCAGCAGTTCTGTCCCAAAGACCATTACCAGCTTCTAAATCAGCTAACTTAGCATCAACTTGAGCTTTAGTCATATATGGAGTCCCATCAGCCTTTTGTGTGTACTGAAGACTAAAAATGAAACCATATCCTTCTGACAGTGAATGAAAGGCAGAAGCCATATTATTATTTGTAACGTGTCCTGCACCACTTCTTAGGTAGGAAGCTGCTTTTGCACCAACTACTTTTGACAATTCTACTTTAATAATAGTAGCTTGAGCATCACGTGTAACATAGTCTTTTGCAACTATTGCAGCTCTTCCAAGTTTAAACGCATTATATATGTCATCGGCAATTCCAATAGCATAATTTGCAGATACATTTCCTAAATAATCATTCAATAAACCACCTTGACCTAAGGCAGGTGAGTATTGATTGTCCTGGCCGTAGAGATATCCGAAGCCTTCATCCCAGTAGTGTTCCATTTTTGTAACATTAGCTATAGAACCATCAGAGGGGTTTGTGTAATGCATAACTCCAGCGTCGTTGTCGGCTGCAACTGGATTGAGTTTAGGCTGAGTAACATACCCGAAAGATCCATTTTCATTGATAATTTGATCTAAGTTGAAAGCACCAATTAAAGCTTTACTAAACACTTGATTCATTTCAAGACCTTTAGCGTTAACCTTAGTACCTGTTCTTGATCCTCCACCAGCATCTGATACGGATCCAGCTATTCCAGCTGAAGCATCTGTTCCAGCTACCACAGCAGGCTGAACTACATCAGTAAATTCAGTAATCCAAGATTCAATTATAGCCTTATTAGTAGCACTATTTGCGCTGTTAACAGCAGTTTTATTACCTATTTTTTTACTTCCATCTAAAGTAGAATCTGAAAAACCAGAACCATCATTTAACATTGCTAAGATTTCAGCTTTTGTTGATGTTTTACTATTCATTGCACTTTTTAACTCATCGTGTTGTTTAAGTCTAGTTGTTTGACCGCTATAATATACAGTAGAAACACCATTTCTAGTAAATTCATATTCAGCTGGAGGTAAAGGAACAGTAATTGTTGCTCCTGGAACTTCGACTATTTGAGTTTCTCCTGGAACTATAACTACAGGGCCAGGTACATCAACTGTAACAGTTTCAGTTAAAAATTCAGTTTTAGTGATAATAGTAGGATCTTTTTCACATCCTAATAAAATCATTATTGAAAATAATATTGACATACTTAAAGATTTATTCATAATATAATATTTTATTTTTATTTATTCTAAATAAGTTTTAGCAAATATAAAACGCAAAGTTTTTAAATCAAAATTTATTTAGATTAATTATCGATAAGAAAATAAAATATATATAATCATTGAAAAAGCCCCTATGAATAGGGGCTTTTAAAATTAATACTTGTTGAGTAAAAGCTATTTTTTAGATTCTCTAGCTTTTCTCGCATCAATGAAACTCTGGATAAATACCTTCAATGCCCATGCGGATGTTAAAATCATAATAACAACTCTTATAATAGGTAAAGAATTTCCTCTTTCAATTGAACCCATAAGAGGTTTAATCAGTCCAATTAAAATAATAAGAGTTAATAAGACTGCAATGTGAGCTATTACTTTGTTTTCATTTTTCACACCATTATTAATCAAGAGCAACACAATACCAACAAAAACAGGTATTAGAGCAGTTACCGCTCTTGATTCGGAAGCAAAATACCCCCATAAACCCATCGAAACTAATGCTACTGCATTTACTAAACTCGCTATATTTGCTTTCATTTTTATTTTTTTGGTTAAACTAATAAAAAAACTTTAATTATTGGCAGTTCTGTGTGGACCGCCCCTTAATATTTCTTCACTTGACTCATTTTCAAACTTTTTAAAATTATCTCTAAATGCGTTCGCAAGTTTGAATGCGGTTTCATAATAACTTTTGTCATTTCCCCAGGTGGCTCTTGGACTCAATATTTTATCTGGAATACCTGGGCATTTTCTTGGTTGAGCTAGACCAAAAACAGAATGAATATGATAATCTTTAGAATTATAAGTACCTAAAGACCCTCCCAATACTGCATTTATCATTTGTCTTGTATATTTTAATTTTATTCTACTTCCAACTCCATACGCACCACCTGTCCAGCCCGTATTAACAAGCCATACATTAACTTTTGTTTCATTCATTTTTTTAATTAAAAGTTCTGCATAATAGGATGGATGAAGTGGCATAAATGGTGCTCCGAAACAAGCCGAAAAAGAGGGGGTTGGTTCTTTAATTCCAGCTTCAGTACCAGCAACTTTTGCTGTATAACCAGATATGAAGTGGTATGCAGCTTGACTTGGAGTTAATTTTGAAATAGGAGGTAATACCCCAAATGCATCAGCAGTTAAAAAAAATATATGTTTAGGATTCTTACCAATTGAGGGTATTTTAATATTGTTTATGTGATTTATAGGATAACTTACTCTAGTATTCTGAGTTATCAAATCATTATTATAATCTACATTTCCATGAGAATCAACAATAACATTTTCTAATAAAGCTCCTTTTTTAATTGCTCCATGGATCTCTGGTTCATCTTGTTTATTTAAATTTATAACTTTAGCATAGCAACCTCCTTCAAAATTAAAAATAGAATTTTCTTTAGTCCACCCATGTTCATCGTCACCAATTAGTTTTCGTTTTGAATCAGTAGATAAAGTAGTTTTACCAGTACCTGAGAGTCCAAAAAATATTGATGTTTGATTATCTTCTCCAATATTTGCAGAACAGTGCATTGGAAGAACATTTTTATAGACAGGTAAAATAAAATTTAAAGCTGAAAAAATTCCTTTTTTAATTTCTCCCGTGTAACCAGTTCCACCAATAATAGCGATTTTTTTAGCAAAATTTATTATTGAAAAATTATGTTGTCGAGTGCTATCAATAATTTTATCAGCTAAAAATCCTGGTGCATTTATTACAGTCCATTCAGGTGAAAAGTTATTTAACTCATTCTCTGTTGGTCTTAAGAACATATTATAAACAAATAAATTTGACCAAGGATTCTCGTTTACAACCCTTATATTGAGTCTATAATTTTTATCAGCACAAGCATAACAGTCTCTAACGTATATTTCCTTATCATTTAAATATCCAGTAATCTTTGTATAAAGACTATCAAATTTTTTTGATTCAAAAGGAATATTTATATCTCCCCACCATATTTTATCTTTAGTTATACTATCTTTTACAATAAATCTATCTTGAGGAGAACGTCCTGTAAATTCTCCCGTATTGATAGCTAAGGCATTTGAAGATAATTGAACACCTTGATTGCTTTTTATTATAATTTTTTCAAGATTTTCAGGAGATAATTGGTAGTGTATTTTTTTACTATTTAAACCATGTTTGGAAAGGGATTCCATTAACTCTTTATTCATATAACATCACTTTAAATTATGAATTTATATTAAAAAAAACTTTATAACCTCTATTCAAATGTATTCTAAATGATATTATTTTTTAATTAAAAATTAAAAAAATAATAAACAAAATGTTGATAATTTTTATTGGAATGATACTGCTTTTATATTATCAGAAAAAACACGATCTATCAAAATATGTCTAGGATCAATCCCCGCCTTGATTGGAAGTGAGTCAACAATCATTGTAAAACTCATCAAGGAATCATTTATTTTAACTCTTCTTTGATGAATTAAGTTTTTCTCATCATCGTCAGAAAAAACTCCTATGTCGATCCACTCATTCAAACTAACCTTATTTTCATTTCCAAGTGAATCAGCTTTTATTTTGGAAGCTTCGATTTCAATATCTACTTGATATTTTCCATTGTCTAATTTTTTTGCAACAGCAGTTTTTAGTCGATTATCATATAAAGTAATTTCTTTAAACCAATCATCTATTAAATAGTTTAGCGAGTCAGGAACCTTTGATTCAAGAATTTCTAAAAAATCTAAAGATGTTGGATAAGGAGTTTTGTAGCGATACTTTTCAAGAAATTCTTTCATGGCATTATTTACTTTCTCCTCGCCAATATAATCCTGAAGAGCGTATAGAATTACACTTCCTTTTCCGTAATGAATGTACTGCTGGTTTTCAACCTTATACAAGGGAAGTTCTTTTTCTAATTCTCCAGATCTACCTCTTAAATACCTATCGTGATCGTACTTAAGAAATTCCCTCATTTTCATCGGGGTTTTGGATATATTTTTTAAAGTCATTAATGATGAATATTCTGAAAAGGCTTCACTTGTTAGTGTTCCACCTTGCATGTCTGCTCCAACAAGCTGATGTGCCCACCACTGATGCGCCATTTCATGGGCAATTACCGCATCTATAACATTATTATCTTCTTCATCTTCTAGATCAATAATAAAACCAAAGGACTCTGAATAAGGCATTGTTCCTGGAAATGCCTGTGCAAAAGTAGAAAACCTTGGAAATTCAATAATTCTAGCCTGTTTATGATAATATGGTCCGAAGTTTTTAGTGTAGTAATCAAGAGATTTTTCCACTGCGTTAAGCATCATATCAATATTCACAGAGTGTTTTTCATCATAATAAACTTCAATATCTACGTCTTTCCATTTTCTTTTTGCAACCTGATAATCTGCTGAAATAAAAGAATAGAAATTCTGTGAAGGATGATCTAATTTATATTGATAATATTTTCTATTGTTTTCTACCCATTCCTTAATTAAGGAACCTGGAGCAATTGCAATCTGATCTATGTTAGTAGAAATAATACTCTCAACATTAATATAGTCAGAAAACCCCTGGGTTAAATAGTTTTTATCACAATTATCTCCACATTCAACCTCTAGTTTTGGCATTCGTTCTTTGGGAGGTAGTCCTAATTTTTTTCTTTTATTTTTATCCCCAATTTCTTTTCCTGGGTCGTACCCGATACCAGGTAATATTTCAAAATTATTTAAAAATGATCCATTTTTAACAATACTTGTCGTTTCTCCTCCATTGGAAAAACCTTTTGTTTGGTATTTATTTCTAATTTCAACAATCAAAGTATCACCGGGAAGCATTGGTGGATCAATCAAGTAAAAATGAACTCCATGATCTTCGTTTTTACTAATTAGAGATGCATTAGGAAAATCAAAACTCAGATCCCACTGTTTGCTCACATTTATCAATATACTATCAATAGGAATATCTATTTTATTTGTTACAGTTAATAAAGCTAAAACATCTGCTGTCTTTTTTTCAGGAAAAATATCGATATTATATTTTGCTTCAATAATTTTAGGAAATGGTAAATCCTTAAATTTCTTATAATCCTTTTCATAAGAAACGGCTAACTCCTCATATTTATCACTCGATTTATAACTATTCAATATTTGGGTATTATAAAAAACAAAAGATGCAGTTAATACCCACAAAGTTCCAATTGATAAAACAACAATTGAATAAGATCGACTTGTGTTGCTGTTTATGCTCTTTAGTCTTTCTTTAAATGACTTCTTTGCACCTCTATTCCATATCATTCCCGAAAGTGAAAGTAAAAAAAGTGAAAAAAGGATCCAATAAAGACTAAACCAAAATACACCTATATTACTAGGTCCAAAACCGTTTAAATCAGAATATATCATGTAAGGAGTCGATCCAATAGATAACATATTGGAATTCACATCTAGTATTAATAAAATGATATCAAATCCCAATAAAACAATTACAGATACCAGATATCCAATATATTTATTGTTGACAATAACCTGAATAGCAACAAGTAGTGAACACATGGTAAAATAAACCGGAAACATATTATACATATAGTCTTTTATATACAATAGAAGATCAATTTCGGTAAAACCTGAAATCAACTGATATATAATGGCAATAAATACAAGTGCTACATGAATAACAATAGATAATGAAAATAGAGATAAAGTTTTGGAAAAAAGTGGAACAAGGGTAGAGTGAGGTGTAGAATCAATAACTTCATTTAGTTGAACATCTCTGTCCCTCCAAACTAACTCCCCACTAAAAAACACTAAAATAATTAAAATGAATAAACCGGAAGATCCACTGACTTGATCAATCATAAAGTAGGTTAGTGGATAAGATTTAAGGCCAAAATATTCATACCCTGAAGCCAACCCAGCTACTAGTTGTATAATACTAAAAATAAAAAGAATTTTAAAAGTTACATGTCTATAAATACTATTCATGTTAAGTTTAAAAAAACTTTTAAAATGTAGAAAGGTAGAGTTTGTAGAAATTTGAACTTTAGGAGTCTCTTTGATGGCTTTTAAAAAGACATTATCTGTTTCATTTATGCTCTTTTTATTCTTTTTGCTTTTTTTAATTTCAAAGCTGAATCTTAGATACGATGTGAAAAGTACTAAAGCTGCAAATCCAATCCAAATAAGTCTATTGTAAAGAAGTAGGCCTGTTAGTGAGGGGTTAAGAGTGTTTTTTTCAAGTGTGGTATAGTATTTTGATGATATATTATATGTTCTGATGCCAAAAGTATCAACTAAAGAAGCAATTGTTTCATTATCAATATCTGATGTTAGTTCTCCTGAAATTGTATATCCTACAAGTATTAACATTGCTCCAACAAAAGAAATCATTGTATTTTTAAATTCTTGAGCCAAAGAATAAATAATTGCTCCTCCTATGAACATGTTAGGTAAAATGAAAACAAAGTAGTTACTTATAAAAGTTTCAATAAAAAATGGACCAAATCTTTCTGCTTCAACCCATCCCATTAATGGAGCAACTTTTGATCCAAGAATAATTCCGAAAAAGACCCCTGTTAGAGGTATCGTTGATAGTAATAGTGAAGCTGAAAATTTACCCATGAAATATCCGAACTTATCAATTGGGGTTGAAAAAATAATTTCATGAAAATTATTTTTATGATCTCTTAATGCTGAGTTGTTGAAAAATGCTGCAGCAAATAACAAACCAAAAAGGGACATTATAAGGGAATATATTGTAACAATATTAGGAGCATTTCTGAAGACATTTCCCACCGAGCCTCCAATAGTTACGTTGTCAGATGCAGTAGCACCAAAAACCAATAAAAAAACTATTAAAAAAAACAAATAAAGCATTGGCTGTTTAAAGCTATACTTGAGTTCTGATAAGAAAAAGTTCTTGAACATATATTAAATAATTTTATTGATTATTTTTTTGGATATTACTAAAAAACACATCTTCTAGTGAAGGATTAATTTTCTTGAAGGTTTTATCTGGTGCATTGTCATCTAAAATATGAATTATAGGTTTTCCTGCTATTAATTTATTTGAAATCACGTGGTGATTTTGTCTATATAAATCTAGTTCAGATTTATTTATCTGTTTTTCAAAAACTCTACCTTTTAATGATTTGATCCCTTCATCCGGGGCGCCACTAAAAACTATTTTTCCAAAATTCATAATTGCCATCTGAGTACAAAGCTCTCTAACATCGTCTACTATATGTGTTGAGAGAATTACGATAACATCTTCACCAACATCTGAAAGTAAATCATAAAATCGATTTCTTTCGCCCGGATCAAGTCCAGCAGTGGGTTCGTCAACAATTAGAACTTTAGGATCCCCAATTAGTGACTGGGCAATTCCAATTCTTTGTTTCATTCCACCAGAAAAACCCTTAACATTTTTATTTTTCTTATCGTATAGATTGACCTTTTGTAGAAGATATTTCACTAGTTCTTTTCTTTCGCTTTTTATAGAAATTCCTTTTAAAGTTGCAATATGATCCAATAACTGTTCCGCTGTAATTCTCGGGTATACACCGAATTCTTGTGGGAGATAGCCAAGATGCTGACGAAACTCCTTTGTATTATCTAAAACATTTAATTCATCAAAATAGATTGAACCAGAATCGGCTTCCTGAAGCGTTGCAATTGTTCTCATTAATGATGATTTTCCTGCACCATTGGGACCTAGAAGGCCAAACATTCCACTTGTAATTTCAATTGAAACATCGTCAAGAGCTTTTACATCGTTTGGATAAGTTTTTGAAAGGTTATTTAATTTTAACTTTTTCATAGAATCAAATTTTTATGTGGCTAATATATATAAAACACAAATAGTAATACAATGCTAGTGTTTAAATAAAAATCATATTTAAAAATGATTTCATATATTTAAGTTGATACTTATATAAATGAAAAAAAGAGCATTTTTAAAAACATTTGGAGCTGCATTAGCCTCTCCGATACTGATATCTTCCAGTTATGAATCTTCATTAGTTAAACAAAATATTAATTACCCGGATTTTGATTCAGATTATTGGAATAAAATTAGAGATCATTACGAATTAAAACCAGATTACATAAACCTTGAAAGTGGTTATTATAATATAATTCCAAAACCAACACTCTCAAAACATATTGAACATATTAAGAAAATCAATATTGAAGGTTCTTATTATATGAGAAATAATCTTTTAAATGACAAAAAGTTAATTACTCAAAGACTTGCAAGATTTGTTGGTTGCAACTCAGACAGTATCGTTATAACCAGAAATACAACGGAGTCTTTAGATTTGATTATTGGTGGATTTCCCTGGAAAAGGGGAGATGAAGCGATCTATGCTGACCAAGATTATGGAGCTATGAAGGTTATGTTTGACCAGGTTTCCAAACGTCACGGCGTCATAAACAAAGTTGTTTCTGTTCCGAATCATCCCAAGTCTGATGAGGAAATTGTGTCTTTATATGAGTCCAAAATAACTTCAAAAACAAAGCTTATGATGGTTTGTCATATGATTAATATAACTGGTCATATTTTACCAATAAAAAAGATTTGTGATATGGCACATAAGTATGGTGTTGAAGTTATGGTTGATGGGGCCCACTGTATCGGTCATTTTGATTTTAATATCGATGATTTAAGTTGTGATTATTATGGGTCTAGCTTGCATAAATGGCTGGCAACTCCTCTTGGTGCTGGCTTATTATACGTTAATTCTAAACATACTTCTAAAATTTGGCCTCTTTTGGCAGATCATAAAAATGATTTAAATGATATAGACCGCCTTAATCATATTGGAACACATCCAGTTCACATCAACCTGGCAATTAACGATGCATTAGATTATCTAGAATGGATGGGGATCAAAAGAAAAGAAAAGCGATTAAGATATATTCAAAATTATTGGACTGGAAAATTACGAGACTATCCTAATGTGATTATTAATACACCCAAAGATAAAACAAAGAGTTGCGCCATCGCTAATGTTGGACTTACAAATATGTCCTCCAAGGATTTAGCAGAAAAATTATTTAAACAATTTAATATTTTCACTGTAGCAATAAATTATGCTAATGTAAATGGTTGTAGAATATCTCCCAATGTTTTTACCACAACAAAAGAGTTAGATCATTTTATTAATGCAATCAAATCGTTAAGTCGAGTTTAAAATTTTTTTAAATAACAAAGACATTTACCACCTTCATTAAATTAATTAACTTTATGATGATTATTTTTAGGTAATAAATTCAATTAGTTTAATCATGAAAACTTTCAACATTTACATACTTTTTATGTTTTTTGTGTTTTTTGGATGTAATCCATCTTCTAATTCAAAAAATACTGATTTAAACGATTTTAAATTTCTTGAGATAGATATTGTGACCTTAAATAAAGGTTATGTAAATCAAGATTATACAATTCAAGAGGTCATTGAATCTTACATCGACAGAATTAATAAAATTGATCAAAATGGTCCAAGACTTAATTCTATTATTGAAATAAATCCCGAAGCAATTTCAATAGCAAAGTCATTAGATGATGAATTACAGACCCAAGGGTCCAGGGGTTATTTACATGGGGTCCCCATTCTTTTAAAAGATAACATTGATACTAACGATAAAATGTCCACTACAGCTGGATCAAGAGCTTTAATAGGTTCGAGACCGATTAAAGACAGTAAGGTTGCTGAAAAACTGAGAAAGGCTGGAGCAGTAATTCTAGGTAAGGCAAATCTAAGTGAGTGGGCAAACTTTAGAGGAAGAAGATCTACTAGTGGTTGGAGTGGTATTAATGGTCAAACCAAAAACCCTTATGTTTTAACTAGAAATCCATGTGGCTCTAGTTCTGGATCGGGAGTATCTGTTTCTGCAAATCTTACCTTATTAGCAATTGGAACAGAGACAAACGGATCAATTGTTTGTCCTTCTACCGTTAATGGTGTGGTAGGAATTAAACCAACTGTAGGTTTAATTAGTAGATCTGGTATTATTCCCATTTCGTATACTCAAGATACTGCTGGACCTATGGCAAGAAGTGTTCAAGATGCAGCAATATGCCTTGGTTTTCTTACCGGTGTTGATGAAAATGATAAAAAGACATCGGCAAGTTTAAATAATAAACATGATGATTATACCCAGTTTTTGAATAAAGATGGATTAAATGGAAAAAGAATAGGAGTTTATATAGGACCTCTTGGAATGAATGATAAGGTAGATTCTTTATTTTCTAAATCTGTTGAATTAATAAAAAAAATGGGAGCAGAAGTTATTGAAATTCAGACTATTTCTCCGGCTGAAGCGAGAGCTCACTCGTTTCAGGTTATGATTCATGAATATAAAGATGGGTTAAATAACTACTTTAAGTCCTTGGGAAGTAAAGCACAAATAAAAAATTTAGAGGAATTAATTGAGTTCAACGAAAATGATTCAATCGAGTTAAAATATTTTAACCAAGCCTATCTTAAATTAGCACAGAGCACTGAGGGAGTTAAAAGTGATAAATACTTGAATTCATTATTAGCTTTAAAAAGATTAAGTCAAACGGAAGGTATTGATAAAGTTATGAATGATAATGATTTAGATGCAATAGTTGCACCAACAGGGAGTCCATCTTGGTCAACAGATTGGTTCAATGGAGATAATTATCATATTTCTAGCTCCTCTCCATCAGCCTGGGCAGGATATCCTATTGTTTCAGTTCCTATGGGTAATGTTCATGGTTTACCAGTAGGTATTTCGTTTTTTGGAAGAGCCTGGAGTGAACCTACTTTAATTGAAGTTTCCTATGCTTTTGAGCAGTCATCTAAAGCTAGAATTATTCCTAAGTTTCATATAAATGATGAATATTAATCCAATGAAATAGCAACTTAATTCAAAACTATTTATATGAATATTTACGGAGTAGCTTTATTAGCATTTTGTTTTTTAGTTGGAAAAATTACAGGAACATTTCTAGGATCTATAATTGGATTGTCGGGGGATATTGGCGGTGTTGGTTTTTCAATGTTCTTACTTGTTTTTATTAATTCTTACTTGAAATCAAAGAATATAAATATTTCTAAATCAGAGAATGGAATTCTATTTTGGAGCACAATGTATATCCCAATTGTAGTTGCAATGTCTGCTAGTCAAAATGTCAAAGCAGCAATGCTTGGTGGTTGGCTTGCATTAATAGTTGGGATTTTAGTTACTTTTTTGGCTTTTGTGTTAGTTCCTTTGTTATCCAAAATGAGTAACAGAAATTTAAAAAATAAATCAGAATGATTGAGAAGATATTAGATGCTAATGGATTAGTTTTTGCATTTTTCATTGTCGGAGTTATCATGTTTCTGTCTTTTTTGTTTTCAAAAAAAATATTAAATAATATAGTTCCAGGAGCAGCAATAGCAATAATAATTGCTCTTTTTCTAGCATTTTTAGGTGACGATAATGGGGTTGCTGATTTACCGTATATGGGAGGAATGGCAGTTCTAGGTGGCTCTATGTTACGAGATTTTTCTGTTGTTGCTACTGCAATGGGAGTAGATGTTATTAAGATTAAGCAAGCTGGTATTTCAGGAATACTTTCACTATTCATTGGTGTGTCCTTTTCATTTGTTATAGGTGTAACGGTTGCATTATTCATGGGGTATTCAGATCCCATAAGTTTAACTACGATAGGGGCAGGTGCATGCACTTATATAGTCGGACCAGTAACAGGATCAGCATTGGGTGCAAGTTCTGAGATTATTGCACTTAGTGTTGCTACTGGTGTTGTAAAGGTTATTATAACTTCAATATTTACTCCACTCGTCGCTTCTAAAATAGGTTTGAATAATCCAAATTCAGCAATGATTTTTGGAGGTTTAATAGGGACCACAAGTGGAGTCGCAGCAGGATTGGCAGCAACGGATGAAAAGCTCGTTCCATACGGGGCTCTCACTGCAACATTTTACACAGGAATAGGGTGTCTTTTGTGTCCATCTGTTTTTTATTTTTTAATTGACGTAATAATACTTTAAAATACCTTTATTTATACTATATTAATATACTTTTAAAAAACAATTATTATGGCTTCTACTAATTTAACCCACATGCGAAATGCTCGCGAAAAACTCAATAATAACTGGTCTACAGCCTTTTTAGTTGGTTTAACAGTAATGATACCTCAAACTATTTCAGAAATCCTAAAAGCAATTGGCTCTATTGAAGCTGGTAGTATGGAGGATATTTCTCTTGGATTTGTTTCAATGCTGGTTGCTGGTCCTCTTGCTTTAGGTTTTTCAATTTACTCATTGAACCTTTTTAGAAATGGTTCAGCAGATTATAATAATATTTTTGATGGTTTCAAGTCCCTGGGTAAAATCTTGGGAGTCTATTTTCTTATGATTGCATTAATTATTTTAGGAATGATTCTTTTAATTATCCCTGGTATTATTCTAGCTTTCGGTTTTTCGATGGCATACTATGTAATGATTGATAAACCAGAACTTGGAGTTGTAGATACACTCAAAGAGAGTTGGAAAATAATGAAGGGAAACAAAACAAAACTTTTGGGTTTAAGTTTAAGATTTATTCCTTGGGCTATTTTAGGTATTCTATGCCTATTTATAGGTGCTATATTCGTTTTACCCTGGATGCAATTGTCTTATGCATCATTCTATGAAGGAATAAAATAACTTAATTTATATGAGTCTAGCCCTTTGGTTTCATGAGTTTATTAGTTAGTTTCTTAGGTTTATTTTTCACATATTTCTCTAACCATCTGTCTTGTTCCCATATTAGATGGAGTATTGTTTCCTTTGCTCTATAGCCATGACTTTCTTTTGGAAACATAACTAAACGAGCTGTTGCGCCCAGCCCCTTGAGAGCATTAAAATATCTTATACTTTGCATTGGATAGGTTCCAGAATTGTTATCTGCTTCCCCGTGAACTAATAATAAAGGAGTTTTCATTTTATCTGCATGCATAAAGGGTGACATCGAGTAATATACTTCAGGTGCTTCCCAATAACTTCTTTCTTCACTTTGAAAACCAAATGGTGTTAGAGTACGATTGTAAGCACCACTTCTTGCTATTCCAGCGGCAAATAAATTAGAATGACTTAATAAATTAGCAACCATAAAAGCACCGTAGCTATGCCCTCCAACAGCAACTCTTTCTCTGTCAATATAACCTAACTTATCAACTGCATCTATAGCTGCCTTTGCGTTTGCAACTAATTGAGGTCTAAATGAGTCATTTGGTTCATTTTTTCCTTCACCAATAATAGGAAATGCAGCTCTATCTAAAACCACATAACCTTGAGTAGCCCAGTAAATTGGGGAGCCCCACGAAGGATAGGTGAAACGATTTGAGTTGTTTGTCTTTTGGGATGCACTGGATTTATCCTTGTATTCCCTTGGATATGCCCATAAAATCATTGGCTTTTTTTCAATTATTGACTCATTGTTTTTTGGAACATATAATACTCCGTTCAAGTCTAGTCCGTCATTTCTTTTGTAACTGATTATTTCTTTTTTGATGTTTTGAAGAGATTTAAAAGGATTTTTAAAAAATGTTAATTGATCTAACTCACCAGTTTTAAAAGCATTTTTATAGTAGTTAGGATATTCGTTAGGTGATTCGATTCTTACGATTAGTTCATTATTTCTTGAATCGTAATCGATAATATTTTCATACTTATTTTCATATGCAGATCTGTAAATTTGCATTGATTTACCTGTAGCAAGATTTATTTTATCTACAAATGGGTATTGACCATCTTCAGTAAATCCATTTCCAATTGTGAAAGCATTGTTATTTTGAATAAGTAATACATTTTTATTAAAGCTATTTTTATTTTGAACAAACCTTCCCGGATCACTATAAACATCCTGATAGTTTCTATCATTAAGAATTTTAGCTTCCTTTTTGGAATCTGATGGATTAAAAATATATGTTTTAGTATTACGAGTATTCCACCATCGATCTGTTATAATAGCTATATTATCGTCTCCCCAATACACACCGTTAATTCTATTTTTAACTTTTGTTAAGTATGATGAAGATTTATTAAAAGGAGCTTTCCATTGGTAAAGAGCATCACGAAATTCAGTTTTATTTGATGGATCACCACCATCTAATGCCAAGGAATAATATAAAGTTGAAGGTTTATCACTTCTCCATCTGAAATTTCTTTTACCGCTGGTGGTTGACATAAAACCTTTTGGAAGTTCCTCCAAGAGTGGAGCATCATTAATGACTTTAACCAGTTTTGCATTTTTATCATAAACATGGGTTTCAGTTGGAAATCTATTGTACGGAACTATATACGAAAAAGGAGTTTTTATAAAATCTATTAGCAGATATTCCTTGCTTGGAGATAAATCTATATTCTTATACATTCTAGTTGGTAACCATTTTACTATCTCTCCATTAATATTAACTTTTACTAGCTCGGATTGGCTTAGTTGCTTAAAATTATAAACATCATTAGGGTTCTTTAATAAATCCTGATATGTTCTATTTTGTGCCTTTGATCCATTGTTTTCAGTAACAGTTGGACCTTTCGGAATTGAAGTCGAAGTGTTAATTAGAGGTTTCAAATCTTCTGGCAGTGATTTTACTATTAATTCGTTGTTACTAATCCAATTAATTACATTTCCCATTGTGGCATTGGAATTAGAATTGAATATTTTTTTCGCAACTAGTGAAGTTAAATCGACAACCCATACCTCAACTCCCTTCTGCGTTGTATTAGTCATCGCTATTTGTTTTTCGTCTGGTGAAAATTGAAAATTTGAGAGATTAACCATTATTGGTAAACCAATTATTTCATTTGGTGTTTTGTTTTGAAATAATTTAGTTATCTGAACTTTATTATAATATGTAGTCCTGCTTCCTATGTGTCGCTTTGGATCAACTCTTAATCCCCCAAGTCTTAATTCTTCTCTTGAAAGATCCTCAATGTTTTTGTAGGCAGGACGATATAAAAAAACTAAAATACTGTTATCACTATTTCTAATTACAGATGGGGCAAGATCAATATCTATGAGATCTAATAAATCTTTTTTAGGTGACTTGTAATTAGAATCTACCTGGGGATATACCATTAAAGTTGATATAAGTAAAAATGTAATTAAAGCTCGATTAATCATGATTATTTTTTTTAATTTAATTTAGATCAATTTAATAAATATTATGTCATTTAAAAAAACATTCTTTAGAACAATCATTAAATTAAACTCATGGTTTATAAAAAATACTTAATTAAATATACATTTGAATTTATTGTAATTGTGATCGGTATTTCTTTTTCATTTTGGATTGATGAATGGAATAAAAATAATACTAATAAAATTCAACATGTAGAGGATTTAAAGGCAGTATTGAATGATTTAAAAAATGATTCAGTCATGTTTAACCGGGTACAAGCATCACTAGATGATGGAAAAATTAATACTGATAGACTTTTATCTCATATAGAATCCTTCAATAGTAGCATTATAACATACGAAAGTTATGTAGATAGTATTATTGATACGGGTTTTTTATATGGCTACAGTACTTTTTTTATGACCAGTGCAACTTTTGAATCTTTAATATCAAATGGAAGAATTATTTTATTTCCAGAGAAGATTCATACAGAAATGAATAATTATTATGAAGCTATTTCTAAAAGAATTATTGATAACAACCATATATTAGATAATATTTCGTTGGACTATTATAACGATCATCATCCATTTTCAATGTATTATGCCAATATTACAGGTGGTTACGATAATAACTCTACTTATTTTGAAGAAAAAAGTTCTAATCTTGAACAACTTAAGAGATTTAGAAAATATTTTCAGAATAAAGAAATAAAGAATAAATATAATAGTATTGAGTTTTTGATAAATACTTCTAATTTAAGAAATAGAATTCAAGTTTATGATAGACAAATTAATGCGTTTCGTAGGCAAAGGGATATAATTTCTCAGAGTGTAAAACTATACTTGGAATCAATTAAATAGTTATATATGAAGTTAAAAAAGTACTTAATTAAATACACATTTGAGTTTGTTGTTATCGTTATTGGTATTTCCGCTTCATTTTGGATTGATGAATGGAATATTAATAAAACAAATAGAATCCAACACATTGAGGATTTGAAAGCAGTTTTAAATGACTTAAAGAATGATTCCATAATGTTTGACAACGTCCAAAAAAAACTAGATGCTGGAAAAGTAAAAATTAATGAATTATTAATTGATATAGAATCGTTTGAATCTAAAAAAATTAGTTATTTAGAATATTCTTCAAGAATTATAAATAAAGGGTTTGTTTATACCAATGATACTTTTTTTATGACTGATGCAAGTTTTAAATCTCTAATTTCAAATAGTAGAATTAATTTTTTCCCAGAGGAAATTCATACAATTATGAATAAATATTATGAATCAATTCTAAAAAGGGTTAATGACAACAATCATATGGTTGATGATATAACACTTAAATACTATCATGACTTCCATCCATTTTCAATGTATTATGTAAATACACTAATTGACCTCGGCTATAGTGAGTCGGAAGCAAGAGCATCATTGCCTTCACAAATTGATAATAGGACAAAAGATAGATTTAATTTATATTTTAAAAAATCTGATATTAAGGAAATTTATACGAGTACTTATTTTTTAATTCGCACATCTAACTTAAAAAATAGAATATATAAATATAATACTCAGATAAGCGAATTTAAAAATCATAGAGATCTTATATCTAAAAGAATACATGAACATTTAAGGGAATTAGTAAATACAAATTAATTGTAATTAGCAATTAAAACAATTACCTTGACCAAATAATTATTAATATAAAAAATGAAAAAAATGAAAAAAATTTACATACTATTTTTTACAATAGTTTCTGGTTTAAGCTATGGACAGATGATTCAAAAATCATCATGTTCAAAAAAAGCAAATCAAATTACAAATAAGGCTTTAGAACATATGATGAATCTTGAGTTTCTGACAGCAAGAGGTATGGCTGAAGCAGCTCTAATAGTTGATGATAGTTGTGGGTGTGCTAAATTAATTGTAGCTCGTGTAAGTTCGCCAAACAAAGATTTTGGAACTCGTTCAAATAAATTAAAAATGATCGATCGATCAAAGTTAAGCGGGGAGGAGCAAGTATGGTTTGATGTACTTAACATCAAGGATAAAGAAAAGTATGCAGAAATTCAAAAGAAAGGTGAAGTTATGTTTCCTAAGAGTCCATTAGTTCATTATTTAGCCACTGGAGGTACAAATTATGAATCATATAAAGCTTTTGCTGAAAAATTTCCCGATCAATCATCTTCAGCATATAATATGATGTCATATGGTTATTTAAGAGGAGATTACGGATCTGTTGACGAAGAAAAGGCAATGGAATATGTTTTAAAATCACAAAAAATGCACAATGGTCCAAATTCCTTCGATTCAATGGCCGAACATTTCGCTTCACTGGGTGATTACGATAAAGCAGTTGAAAATCAATTAAAAGCATATGATTACGCTACGTTCGTTTCTCCATATCAACCAAAAATAGGAGAGTATTGGAGAAAAGCAAATAAGAATGAGCTTGTTAAGAGGTTAGAAAAACTTCAATCTGATATGCAAGACGCTATTTTAAAAGGCGATAAAGAAGCATTCAAGAAGTTTTCACATCCAGATATTACCATAAGTACAGGAGATTCAAATTTAGGAGAGTTTTATGATTTTAGTGAAGAAAATATAAAACTAGATGAAAACTTTACTTGGGATAGTTTTGAATTAGAAAACATCAAAGTTTACTTTTCTACAGATATGAATACAGCTGTAGTAACTTTTTACGCAAAGGGTGGTTATACCATGAAAGGATCATCTGAATCTACCCCTTATAGTACAAGAGCATCTTCTGTTTGGGTTGACACAAATCAGGGGTGGAAAACGATGCACAGTAATTTTGCTCCTAATAAAGGAAAAATAGGATTGCCTCAAAATTAAAATAACGTTAATTTATTATCAAAAGGGATTTTTTAAATTTTATAAGTCATATGAAATATATTAAATTAATATTGTTTTTGTTTTTTGTTAAATTTGGAAAATCCCAAGAAATTTCAGGAATTGTTTTAGATACCTTAAGCAATGAAACAATTCCATTTGCAGCCATTACTTCATCTTTTGGAACTAGTACAATCACTAATGAGGAGGGTAAGTTTAGAATTTTTAATGATGTTCCTTTTTCAAACATGGATACTCTTTTTGTTTCTTCTATGGGATATGAGAGTAAGTCATTCGTTATAGGAAACTTAAAGTCACTAACTATAAATTTGATATCTAAAGTAATAGAACTTGAATCGGTCGAGGTAAGTAACCGAGTTATATTAACAGCTGCAGAAATAATAAAAAAAGTTTCAAATAATCTTGTAAACACATATGATTTTGGTTATTCTTCAAAAAAAGTTTTTTGGAGAGAAACCTCCATGAGTAAGACAGATAATTTCAAGTTTAAAATAAAAAAATCCTCAATAAATGAATTTGACCAGGTTTTTATGGATAGTATTACTTCTACCCTTCCTAAAAAATCAAACTTTTATGAAGAGACACTTTCTGATTTTTATGGAAATAAAGATCCGAAAAATCAAAAAATTAGTGTTTTGAAGTCAGCTAAGTTATTAGATAAAGAAAATCAAATTAGCATAGAGTCAGTTCAAGATAGAATTCAACCGATAGTTGATTTAAGGATTAAGCCAGATTCTTATTTTAAATTTAAATCTGGTTTTTTTCCCATTGACATTCAAATTAGTGGAGTTAATCTTCGATCTCTTGATTCGTCAGATAATAAAAGGCTAGATGAGTTAAAAAATAAAAAATTCAATCAAAAAAAGAGATTCAATTCTAATAATCGAAATTTTATAAAAAAAATGTTTAAATATTATTTGGATTTTGATTTTGAAAAGAAAAAATATAATCTGGAGGTATTTAAGAAATCACGTCGATATAATTTTGAACTTGTTGAACTTTCTTACATAGGATATGATCCTATTTATATTATTGATTATTCTCCAAAATCATCTAAAGGAATTTTTAAAGGAAGATTATATATTCATGCTGATGACTTTGCCCTTGTTAGAATTGATTATCAGAGTTTACTGCCAGTAAGAGATTTTAGTTTGTTTGGAGTATCATTTAAAATTGATTATAGATTTGGTAGGCAAATATTTAAGAAGAATAGTAACAATAAATATGATTTATATTTCAGTGAAAACTCATATAAATCTTCATTTGGATTAAATAGACCTCTTAAAATAGTTGAGAAAAATAAGAATGTTAAAGGAAGAAGAAAACAAAATGAGTTGAAAATGGACATCAGATTTAGTGCAAATCGTATTGTTAAAACAGAATTTATTGTGCTTAATAATTCTTCTATAGACAAATCTATTTATGACTCCTATCGAGTAATTGAAGCCGATTTACCCTATCGATTAAAAGAATATGATCCTGATTTTTGGAAAGGGTATAATATAATTGAACCAAGCGAAATTATTAAGGAGTTTAAAATTGATAAAAATTAGATTTTAATGAATAAACTAGAATATGTAACAAGATATTTTCCGTTATGGGTAATTACATGTTCTTTACTATCTATTTATAACCCCAACATATTTGTTTGGTTTTCCGGTGACTTAATAACTTATGGATTAGCTGGTATAATGCTTGGAATGGGTCTCACACTTAAAATAAATGATTTTAAGAGGGTAATTAAATCTCCATCTTGGCTCTTAATTGGACTTGTGCTTCAATTTACAGTAATGCCATTTTTTGGTTGGTTGTTGGGGATTTTATTTGATTTACCAGTATATTTTGCAGTGGGTTTAATTTTAGTTTCTTGTTGTCCGGGAGGAACTGCATCAAATGTCATAGTGTACCTTGCTAGAGCCAATGTGGCTCTATCCGTTGTGATGACAACTTTTTCAACAATTTTTGCAATTTTTTTAACTCCCTTTTTAACAGCATATCTGTCTGGAAGTTACTTAGATGTTGATGCATGGGGACTTTTTTTTAGTACACTAAAAGTTGTTCTTTTTCCAGTAGGAATAGGATTATTTTTAAACTTTTTTTCTCCAAAATTCACAAAATTAATAAAACCATTTTCTCCTCCAGTAGCTGTAATATTAATAACTTTAATAGTTGCAAGTATTATAGGGCAGGGAAAAGATATTATTTTAAGTTCGGGCCTTAGTTTGATTTTTTCTATTATGATTCTACATCTTTTAGGATTTTTAGTAGGTTATTTTTTCAGCTATGTAGTTACTAAAAATAAAATTGTAAGTAGAACTATTTCTATTGAAGTAGGCATGCAAAACTCTGGTTTAGGAGTGGTACTTGCCAGAGAAAATTTCATCAACCCTGCTACCGCGATTCCTTCAGCAATATCAAGCTTAGTTCATTCTATATATGGCAGTATATTCGTTAGTCTATTCAAAAAGTAGTCACTAAATATATAATTTAAATTTATCTGAAAATTTCCTCTGATAGATCCTGAATGTAATCTGTTAATTTCTTAAGCTCAATGTAATGATCAAACATTAATGGTTCTGGTTTTATATGATTAAAATTATGGAATCTCCAAAATGACATAGATGTTCCGGCATAAACTGTAAATGCTTTTATAGAATTTTTTTCATTTTCTGAAAGCGAAATTATAGTAGAATAACCTTTTAGAAGACTTCTTACTTTATTTGCATCAATCGTATCATTTTCTCTACACACACCAATTATAGCCATACCAATATCAAATACTCTGAAATAGAATGCTGATTCTTCAAAATCCATTATTACTACAGACTTATTATTATTTCTAACTATAATATTATCATAAAAAATATCACTGTGAATAAATGATTTTGTTAAGCCTTTTTTCATGAAGGGTCTTACGTATTCCATCTTATCATTTAACCATATTTGAAAATCTGATTTTTTTGAATATTTATTTAGAATTTCAAATTTTTCTTCTCCATAATTTAACTGATTTGGAAGATAGGAAGGAGGCTTGATAATATGAAGCTTAGCAATTTGTTTACCAATTAATTTTAAAATACTTTCAGAGAAGTTTTTTACTGTTTTACCCTCAATAAATTTTTTAATCATAATGGGTTTTTTATTCCAAATAAAAATTGGTTCACCCTCTTTAGTTCTAATTATTTCAGAGGTATAAAAATCATTATGTTTTAAATAATCTAATAGTTTTGATAGCTCTAATACATTTTGATAGGATTTTTGTTCACAAATTGTCAATACATAAAATAAATTATCTGATTTTAGAAAATAATTGGAATTTTCTAAACCTCCTTCTAATACTTTAAAAAATTGAATTGAATTTAAATTATATTCATTTAAAATAAATTTGATATCACTTTCATTTAAAGAACTGTAGTTTGCCATAATTATCCAAGAGTACTTTTTTTATTAGATCTTTCCCAATTAGTTTCTATTGCATTTATAAGAGACTCTTCAAGTTTAGAATAGTCACAATGGTACCCCTTTTGACACTTATTCTTAGCGTCTTCAATAGATTTATGTTTTCCAGACTTAGGAAGTGTTTTAGTTTTCAAAGATTCTAATATTACTTTAGAAAATTTTGCTGGGTGAGCAGTTGCAAGACATATAGTTTTGTTTTTTTGTAAATCCTTATTTAACAATTGTATTGTAGAAACTGCCACTGCTCCATGAGGATCCAGTAAATACTTTTCTTCATTAAATATAGTTTTAATAGTTTTCATCGTTTTCTCATCTGAAATACTGAATGATGAAAAACCATCTTTATAAGATTTAAAAGTTTCTTCATCAAAACGAAATTCTCCTTTTTGTTGAAACTCATCAGACCATTTTTTTATGTCTTTTGAATTCCCTCCATTACAGAAATACAAATATCTCCAGAAGTTGTAAGGAATAATTATGTCAATTGCTGATGAGATTGTTTCGTGAATTATATCTTTCGAAATAGTTCCATCCCTAAAAATTCTGTTCAAGGATTCATTTTTATTGTTTGCTATTATGAATTTTTTAATTGGTAACCCCATTTTCCTGGCTATTCCTCCCGCACATAAGTTTCCAAATCCTCCAGATGGTACTGAAAAATTAATTTCTTCTCCTACATATTCAGTAATATTTAAATAGCCATAAAAGTAGTGAGTCATTTGAGCTATGATTCGGCCCCAATTGATAGAGTTAATACTTGATAGTTTAACTTTATTTTTAAACTCCTTGTTGGAATAAAGTTTTTCAATTACTGCGTCTAGATCATCTCCACCTTCAAGACAATTAGAAACTCCAACCGGGTGAATATTGTTATTATGCAAAGTAGTCATTTGTCTTTCTTGTTCTTCCGTGATTAAATCTTTGGGGTATAAAACCCAGGCATCTAGTGAAGACTTTCCAGCAATATAATTTGCTGCAGCTGGTCCAGTATCTCCAGTAGTAGCTACTACAATAGTATAAGATTCCTTTTTTCTTTTCAAAAGAAAGTCTAGTAAATTAACTAAAAATGATTGTCCTATATCTTTAAAAGATAGGGTGGGTCCATGAAATAATTCCATGATATATGTTTTGTTTTTTGTTTTCAACTTTTTCAAGTTTACAACATTTTCAATCTCAAACGTATCGTAAGATTTATCAATTATATTTTTTAAATCCTGAGATGATATAATTTTTTTATCAATAAATAATGAAACTATTTCAAAACAAAGATCTTTAAACCCTAATTTTTTCCATTTAATTAATAATTCTTTTGATATTTTAGGTAATTTTTCAGGAACATATAACCCCCCGTCAGGAGCAAAACCGTTGAGTATAGCTGTCTCAAAATTAACAGGTTTACTTATTCCTTTATTACTAACATATTTTAACATCTTAACAGTAATTTAAAACCTAAGATAAACGCTTGATGCTATTGCTATGTCTTGAATAGCAACACCTGTAAGATCGACTACTATAGATTTGTTTGAGTTATTACTTCTGTTTTGTATGGCATTTCCAAGCTCGGTAATCCTATTACTTGATATAAGTCCTTGGCTTAATGCTTTAAAAACTTCGCCTCTACTTTTACTTTGTGAAATACTATCTACAATAATTAAATCTGCATTTTTAATAATCTTACTATCTAATTCTTGTTTTTTTTCAGTGTCAGATCCAACCGCAACTATTAAGGTGCCTTGGTTAATGTCATTTAATTTAAGTATTGGATTTTCTGATGCAGTAGTTGTTATTATTACATTTGATTTGTTTGCCAATTCTTTTACATTAGAAGCAATAGTTACATTATAATCATTTTTTATTTCAGAATGAAACTCTTCTATTCTTTCTTTATTTCGTCCCCATAAACAAACCTCATTACATGGATTATTTTTTTGCATATATTTTAACTGGAGTCTTGCCTGTGTCCCAGATCCAATAATTCC
Source organism: Candidatus Marivariicella sp. (assembly GCF_983056325.1). Lineage (NCBI taxonomy): Bacteria > Pseudomonadati > Bacteroidota > Flavobacteriia > Flavobacteriales > Flavobacteriaceae > Candidatus Marivariicella > Candidatus Marivariicella sp. The sequence goes on from NZ_CEZOWA010000012.1 coordinate 39,996, forward strand.
AATTGAATTAATTTTTTTGGGAGAGAAATATTTTATGGCTAAAGCTCCTGCAGCCGCTGTTCTTATGTTTGTTAAATGACCCTCATCAAGTAATATTGCTTCAAGCTGACCAGTTTTTTGACTAAATAAAAGCATCATTCCTTGTCCGGAGGGGATACCTAATTTGTAGTTTTCATAAAATCCAGAAGCTATTTTAATTACATAGAAATCACCATTTTTTATATACCCATATTTTATATGAACATCTCCAGGGGGATTATTAAAAATAAGTTCACCCACAGGAGGAATAATCGCATCTCCAGCACTATATTGGATAAATGCTTGTTTCATTAACTCAATTAAATCAATATTTTTTAATATTGGTTTAATTTCATTGAGTGTTATAGTTTTATGCATTGTAAGTTTTAAATCTATTTAAAATTAGATATTTTTTTAAGGCTTAATCTAATAATTAAGAGCTATTTAAATACATTTTTATATTTTAACATTTAAAATATTTATAAAATGAAGAATGAGTTTGAAAAGTATCTAAAATTTCATAAAACATTTGGAGGTACTGGTAAAATATTTAATTTTAGTTTCATTGATTATAAAAAGGGATTTTTAAAGTTAGAGGGAACTTTTACATCAGAAACAATAAATCCTAATCAAAATGTTCAAGGAGGGCAAATGACATCAATGTTGGATGATGTAACGAGTTTGCTTTTGATTTTTGAATCCAAGGGTTCCATATATCCAAGCTCAACAAACCTCCATAGTGTTCATCATAGACCGCTTTTTAAAGGAAACGTAATTGCTACCGCTAAGATGATTGAAATTGGCAAAAACATTGCAACAATAAAAGGTGAATTATTTAATTCTCAAGGAAAACTTGCCACTACACTAATTCATACAGTTTTCTTAGTTAAAAAAGAATTTAAATTATAAATATCTATAAATTTGAAAGAATTTAACTTTTATTTTAAAATTTTAGTTTGAAAAAATTTATTCCTAGTTCAAATAATCCTTGGGATTCAAAAAAAGTTAACCTGGCATTAAGACGACTAACTTTTGGATGTTCTTTGGCTGATACGGATCGATTTCTAAAATTATCACCCTCTGAAACTATTGATCAAATTATTAATGAAGCTAAATCATTGGAGTTAACCAGGGATCCCGAATGGGCATTCTGGAACAATAAGCAATTCAATGATTCGGGAAATAATAAAGGTTATTATAATACACTATGGCAAAAACAAGCTTTTATTGACATGACAACAAATAGTTTAAGAGCTCGACTTGTTTTATTCTGGAGTAATCATTTTGTAGTTGAATATAATGTGTTTAATCAACCTGCTTATCTCTTTCAATATTATAATACTTTACAAACATATTCTTTAGGAAACTTTAAAACCTTTGTCCTAAAAATGGGCTTAACGCCAGCCATGTTGAGATACTTGAATGGATTTGAAAATAAAAAAGACAGTCCAAATGAAAATTATGCAAGAGAACTTTATGAGTTATTCACTTTGGGAGAAGGAAATGGATATTCGCAGGTAGATATTACTGAAACTTCAAGAGCGTTTACTGGTTACAATAAAAGTTCTAATTATGGACCAATCACCTTCAATAATAACACGTTTGATAGTGGGGAAAAAACAATTTTTGGTAAAAAAGGTAATTGGGGTTATGAAGATGTAATTGATATTTTATTTGATGAGAAAAAAGATATAATCGCGCAATTTATATGTGAAAAAATTTACCGTTATTTTGTTAGCCCAATCATAAATAATGTTGTTGTTTCAGAAATGGTCTCTACTTTTATTGAAAATGATTTTGAATTAACTTCTGTTTTTACAGAGTTATTTAAAAGTGAGCACTTTTTTGATCCTATAAATAGTAATGTTTTAATTAAAAGTCCAATAGATTTAATGGTTGGTCTTCACAAATCTTTAGGTTTTTTATGTTCTGACAGCTTAGATTTAGAACTAAATTTTAGGAATAAATGCAGAAATATGGGACAAGATATTTTTTCACCGCTTGACGTTGCAGGCTGGCAAGGTAATCATGATTGGATAAATTCTGAAACATTGCCAAAGAGGTGGGAGTATGCCGATTACCTTCTAATAAAGTATTGGCAGAACAATAAGGATCAGTTTAAAAAATTAGCAATAGATATAGCTGGTAATGATGAAAAGGATGTAAACATAATTGTTACAAAAATTAAGGATTTCTTATTTTGTTCCTATCAAATTAAGGCTGACGAAATGATTGATGCTATTAATGTATTTAAAGGTGAGGTACCAGAAAATTACTTTGAAGACGGTACATGGAATTTGAATAGGAATTCTGTAAAAAGACAGGTTTACGACTTACTTCGATTTTTTGTTGGTTTACCAGAATTTCAATTGAAATAAATGAGGAAAGAACATCTAGATAGTAATCACGCTGAAGAGCATGCTAAGTGGGATCGAAGAGGGTTTATGAAAACTCTTGGTATTGCAGGGGGAGGTATGATTTCATTTGGAAGTAGTGCGCTTTCAGTAGTAGATTCAGCTATGCTCAATACGGCTTTAAATAATGCCAATTCAGATCGAATTTTAGTTCTTATTCGTCTTAAAGGAGGAAACGATGGTTTAAACTCAATAGTTCCAGTATATGATTTTGATTTGTATGCAAATAAACGTCCTAATATTTATATTCCTGAAAATAAACTTATCAAGCTAGATAACGATTTTGCAATTCCAAATTATATGTCATCAATAGAAGGTCTTTGGAAAGAAGGAGGGATGAAAGTGGTTCATGGAGTTGGTTACGAAGATCAAAATTTGTCTCACTTCAGGTCTTCTGAAATATGGGCAACTACGACTAAAGATATTAATACTTCTTCAGGCTGGATGGGGAGGTATTATGAAGAAAAATATAATGATTATCTAACTAATCCACCAGAAAATCCACTTGCAATTCAAGTGGGAAGCGGAGGAGATATGATATTTGATGGAGATTTAACAACTTATTCCTTTTCTGTTTCAAGTCCTCAAAGACTTAAAAAAGTTGCAGAAAACGGGACACTATTCGATACTAAAAACATAGTAAATAATACTCATGGAGACCAAGTTTCCTTTTTACGGGATACTTCCAATACTACGTTTCGATATGCAGCAATAATTAATAATGCATATAATAATTCTAAAGAGTTTGATTCATATCAGAATAATAATTTTGATTTACAACTTAGTTTAGTATCTCGTTTTATAAAGGGGGGATTAGGGACTAAAGTTTACATGGTTACACTTGGAGGTTTTGATACTCATGCTAATCAGTCTGGTCGTCATGAAATCCTAATGAATACTTTAAGCGATGCTTTGAAAACCTTTTATGATGACCTTAAAAAATATGGAATTGCAGATAAAGTACTTTCAATGACTTTTTCTGAATTTGGTCGAAGAGTTGCAGAAAATGGTTCAGGTGGAACAGATCACGGTTCTGCTGCTCCTATTATGTTGTTTGGACCATCTCTTAATGGAAGTTCTTTTATTGGAAAGCATCCAAACTTAAATCAATTAGATGCAAGAGGGAATATGGAAAGTACTACTGATTTTAAATCAGTTTATGCTAGTGTTCTCTCAGATTGGCTTTGTGCAGATTCTAACCTAGTTAATCGGGCTATAATTGGAACAGAATTTGATCTATTAGGGCTTGGTTTTGGATGTAACAAAAAGTATGATTTTGAACCTACTGGAGATCCTATCTTATTAAGTCATGCAGCTATTGTCAATGATAATGATGTTAGCTTATACGTTAATATAAATGAACCCATTATAATGGAAGTTCTCATTTTTGATATTTTAGGTAGAAAAGTTGGTACTGCATATAAAAATCAACTTAGTTCTGGAATTCATAACCTACCCCTTCGTTCTCAGAAATATTCTAGATTACCCTCTGGACATTATTTTTACAAAATAAAAGTGAATGAAAATAGAAAATTTAGTAGAGCCTTTATAATTAGGTAATTTAAATCAATAATTGTATTTTTTATTTGTAAAATTTATGCTTAAAAAAAAACTTCATGAACACTGTATAAATTTTATTCAAGAGAAATTAAATATATTAAAGCACAGAAAAACCGAACTGATAAATGCTTTAGAGTCTGAAGATAAAAGTTCTGCAGGAGATAAACATGAGACAGGTAGAGCGATGATACAGATTGAAAGAGAAAAACTTGGAAGACATTTTATAGAAAATGAAAAATACTTAACAAAACTTAATTCAATTATAGAAAACACAAGTCTCGTTAGTGTTTCTTTTGGTTCATTAGTCATCACAAATAATACAAATTATTATTTATCTATACCTGCGGGATGTATTAAATTATCACATAAAACCTTTTGTTGTATTTCTTTAAAAAGTCCTATGGGACTTTTATTGATAGGAAAAGAAGTGGGTGATCAAATCTGCTATAATAATATCACAAGTGAAATACTTGAGATTAAATAGAATTAATTTTTGTGATATGTAAACTTATTTGTTCTGATATTGATGGCACATTGTTGGATGTTAAGAGACAGCTATCCACTAAAACAATCAATGCGATTAAAGGTATTGATGAATCAATCCCATTTGTCCTTATATCCTCAAGAATGCCAAAATCTATTCGTTTACTTCAAAACGAATTAAATAGACACAATAGTCCTTTTATTGCCTATAATGGGGCTTTAATTTTTGATAAGCGGGGTAAGATTATTGAAAGTGTTGAAATACCATTTTCAATAACTTATCAAATATGTAATTTATTACCACACAATTCGATTCATTTTAGTTTATATCATAATGATCAATGGTTTGTTTCCTCAAAAGATTATTGGGCAGAACGCGAGGAAAATAATACTAGAGTATCTCCAAAAGTAAGATCATTGTCAGAAACACTATTTTCATGGGAGAAAAGTCAAAAAGGTGCACATAAAATAATGGTTATGGGTGAACCCTTAAAATTAAATAAAATTGAGAGTTTTATTAATAACAAATTCAAATATCAAGTAAATAGTTATCGTTCTAAAGACACCTATTTGGAAATTTCAAACAAAAAAATAGATAAAGCTTTTGCATTAGAACATTTATTATCAAAAGTTTATCCAAATATAAATATGATTGATGTAGTTGCGTTTGGAGATAACTATAATGATCAAACAATGCTCGAAAATGTTGGTATGGGAATCGCAGTAGAAAATGCAAAACAAGAAATATTAGATTGCACCTCATTTCACACATTAAATAGTCATCGAGATGGAGTAGCAGTAGCCATCAATAAAATAAATAAATAGTCTAAGAGTTAGTTAAATATAACTTTAGAAGTTATCTTTTTCAAACTCCTCTAGGCTCCATGTCATTTCTGGCTTATCAATGAAGTCAGGAGAAAGATCCATAGCTTTAGCATGAATATCTTCATCCAAGTCATTGAATTTTACAATCCAATAATCTATCTTATTTATTCTAGAGATGCCTTCAATTAATTCTGCATCTATATTATGTTTCTTTTTTAAGTGGTAAGCAAAAAAATAACAGCTTTTCCAACTTTGATCTTTTTTTGGCTTAAAATCTGAAAGAAATTCATCTATTAGTTTTTGTCTATCCATTTTTTAAATGATAATTATTATTTAAAACAAATGTAAAATATTTAATTATTAATATTATAAATAAAGGTTTCAACTTTATTAGGGGTGAATAGATAATTAATTAGAAAATGAAATTTATTTGAATAATTAATATTTTTTATATTTGTGTAAATTAATTAAATCAAACAATATTAAATATCCTAAATTTTCAAAAGAAAAGGGTAATAGTTTTTCAAAAGCCCTAAGAGATAAAGTTAATATCTATTTTAAAGAAAATAAATTTAATAAGCACGCCAACAATAGTATGATTGGTAAAACTGTTCTAATGCTTTGTATATTTTGTTTTCCATTTTTAATTATGAACTTAGGACTTGTTTCGAGTACTTGGATTCTTTTTTTATTATATATAACAAGTGGAATCGGAATGTCTGGAATTGGAATGGGTGTTGCTCATGACGCAATTCATGGTTCATATTCAAAAAACTCAAAAACAAATACTCTCATAGGTTATTCTCTAAACCTTATTGGAGCCAATGCAACAGTATGGAAAATTCAACATAATGTACTTCACCATACTTATACCAATATTGAACATGCTGATGATGATATTAATGCTCCTTTTTTTTTAAGATTCTCTCCTCATGCTAAAAAATATTGGACTCATCAATTTCAACATATATACATATGGTTTTTTTATAGTCTTGCTACTATATCATGGATAACAACAAAGGATTTTATTAGAGTTAGTAGATATCATAAGATGGGTTTTTTAAATAAGAAAAATGAATTTAGAAATGCAGTTTTTAGTATTGCGGCATGGAAGGTTTTATATTATTCCTTTGCACTTATTACCCCTCTAATTATGGTAAATTTGCCTTGGTGGCATATTTTTCTTGCATTTTTGAGCATGCATTTTTTCACAGGTCTTTTAATTAGTCTAGTTTTTCAGGTTGCACATATAATGCCAAGCTCTGAATTTCCACTTCCTGATCAAGATGGTCTTATTGCCGGAGATTGGTCAACTCACCAATTTGCAACAACTGCTAATTATTCTCCAAGATCTAATTTGTTTTCATGGCTAATAGGCGGCTTAAATTTTCAAATTGAACACCATTTGCTTCCAGGAATTTGTCATGTTCATTATAAAAATTTATCTAAAATTGTAATTGAAACAGCAAAAGAGTATGGAATGCCTTACAGTTCTAATCGAACTTTTTTCTCTGCAATAAGAGCTCATGCAAATATGCTTCACAAATTGGGGAATATGAAACAAGTGCCGGAATATGTAAACACTACTTAGTAATCTCAGACAACTCAAACCATCGTAATGTTTTTTGTTTTAGCTTTTTATCAAGTTCAGCGAGTCTAATTGAGTATTGTTCTATTTCAGATGATATAATACTATTATCTGTAAAATGATTTTGTATTTCTTCTTTTTGAGATTCAATTTTTTCAATTTCTCTCTCAAGTTTTTTAAATTCTTTTTGTTGATTTAAGGTTAAGTTATTGGTAGAATTTATTTTATTTTTTTTTGAATAATTTTTTAGATTGTGAATCATGTTTTTTTCTTCAACTTTTGAATCTTCATATGCTCTATAGTCCGAATAGTTACCTGGAAAATTTTCGATTACTCCAGACCCTTTAAAAACAAATAAATGATCAACTATTTTATCCATGAAATAACGATCATGAGAAACAACTAGTAAACATCCTGGAAAATCCAATAAAAAATTTTCAAGAATATTGAGTGTAATTATATCTAGATCGTTTGTTGGTTCATCTAAAATTAAGAAGTTAGGGTTTTGAATTAAAACCGTACATAAATAAAGCCGCTTTTTCTCTCCACCACTAAGTTTTTCAACAAAATCATATTGTTTTTTACGATCAAATAAAAACCTTTCTAGTAATTGTTGTGCAGAAATTTTACGACCTTTTTTTAAAGGTATAAAATCACCATACTCTCTTATGACATCAATTACTTTTTGACCTTTTTTAATATTGATACCTTTTTGTGTATAATATCCAAACTTTAGTGTTTCGCCCCAGATTATTTTTCCAGAATCAATATTTTCATTTGAAGTTAATAGATTTAAGAAAGTAGACTTACCAGTTCCGTTTTTACCAATTATTCCTATTCGGTCATTTCGTTGAAACATATAGTCAAAACCATCTAATATTTTTATATCACCATATGCTTTTTGGACTCGATGCATTTCAATCATTTTAGTCCCCAAGCGCTCCATATTAATTTCTAATTGTATTTCATGTTCATTTCGTCTTTGGCTTGCTTTTTCTTTAATTATTTTAAAATCTTCTATTCGGGATTTTGACTTAGTAGTTCTAGCTTTAGGCTGTCTTCTCATCCAATCCAATTCTTTTTTGAAGTGTAACTTTGTTTTGTGAGCTTCAATATTTTCTTGATTTATCCTTGCCTCTCTTTTTTCCAAATAATAAGAATAGTTTCCTTTATAACTAAAAAGTATACCTTGATCAAGTTCAAGAATTTCATTACAGACACGTTCGAGAAAATATCGATCATGAGTAACCATAAGTAATGTTGTTTTTTCTTTAGCAAAATAACTTTCTAGCCATTCAATCATTTCAAGATCAATATGATTTGTAGGTTCGTCTAGAATTAATAATTCTGGCTGTTTTAATAATGCATTACATAAAGCAATTCGTTTTTTTTGACCTCCAGATAATTTTCCAACATTTGCTTTTAAATCATTTAATTTGAGTTTGAATAAAATTTGTTTGTATTGAGTTTCAAAATCCCATGCTTGAAACTGGTCCATCTCTTCAAATGCTTTTTGATATGATGCTTGATCTTCAGGATTTTCAATTGCTTTATTGTAATTCTCTATTATTTTGATAATTGGATTATCAGATTGTAAAATGCTTTCTTCGACACTTAGTTTGGGATTTAAATTAGGTTCTTGAGGTAGATAAGCAATTCTTAAATCATTTCTAAAAATGACATTGCCCTCATCTGGAGAATCTATTCCTGCAATAATATTTAATATAGAGGTTTTTCCAGATCCATTTTTTGCTATTAGTGCAATTTTTTGACCTTGATTTATTCCAAAAGAAAGGGTTTTAAAAATTGTTTTTTCACCATATGACTTTGAAATACCCTCAACAGAAAGCAGATTCATAATAATCTAATTTAAAGATCCATAAAAATACACATTCAAAGTATCGTAGATATACTCATATGAAAAACATTTAAATTTTTTTAGGGATCAACTAAAGATTTTGTCAAGTGTTTTTTGTAATCCAAGACTGGTTGACCAACCCCAATCTTTAAAAGATATTGAATCATCAATTTCTTTTGGCCATGAGTCAGCAATGTTTTGTCTGAAATCGGGCTTATATTTTACTTTCATATTATATCCTCTAAGTATTATTTCTATTTCGAGTTCAGCCGGAGTAATACTAAAGCCAGTGATATTATATGAAGTGTTTATTGAAAGAGTTTTTCTATCCTTTGACATAAGTGTTATAGCAGCCTTAACTGCTTCATCAATATACATCATGGGTAGTTTGGTTTCTTTATTTAAAAAACAAATGTAATCAGTGTTGTTTTTGGCAGCATTAATCATTTCTATAATATAATCTGTAGTACCTCCTCCAGGTAAAGTTTTAGTTGATATTATACCTGGATATCGTAATGACCTGATGTCTAATCCAAATTTTGTAAAATAATAGTTTGCTAGTTTTTCTCCTGCTAGTTTCGAAACCCCATATATGGTCTCAGGATTCATAATAGTATCTTGCTTTACAAAATCTAAATTTGAACTTGTTCCAAATACAGCTATTGAACTCGGCCAAAACACTTTTTTAATTTTATTATTTATAGAAATTTCAATAATATTTTGAAAACTTTCCATATTGATTTTCCAGGATTTATATGGATTTTTTTCGCCGTTAGCAGAAAGAACTGCTACTAAATGATATATAGTATTAATTTCATACTTTTTAACTATGTGATCTATTTTATCTTTATTTAATACATCCGCATACTCATATGCACATGGCAAACTGTTTGGTGGGTTTTTTATGTCAGAAGCAACAACAAAAACACCTTTGTTAACAAAGTAATTAATAAACTCTTGTCCTAACTGCCCTAGAGCTCCTGTAATGAGTATTTTCTCCATAACTTTGTGTTAAACTAATTTCGAAAAATTAATTAAATATGTACCAATCTATTAAAAATAGACTTGAAATTGAATTGAAAGATATTAAAAATCTTGGTCGATATAAAAATGAGAGAGTAATAGAGTCAATGCAAAGTTCTAAAATTTTAGTTAATGAAGGTAAAGAGGTATTGAACCTTTGCGCAAATAACTATTTAGGGTTAGCCTCAAACCCCAAAATAATTTCAAAAGCCAAAGAAGCATTGGATTCTCATGGATTTGGAATGTCATCAGTAAGATTTATATGTGGAACTCAGAATATTCATAAAATTTTAGAGAAAAGGATATCTAATTTTTTAGGAAAAGAGGACACTATATTATATGCTGCTGCATTTGATGCAAACGGTGGGTTTTTTGAGCCTTTATTTGACAGTCAAGATGCAATTATCAGTGATTCTCTTAATCATGCCTCAATAATCGATGGAATCAGATTGTGCAAAGCTAAGAGATACAGATATAAGCATAACGACATGAATGATTTAGAATTACAACTTAAAAGTTCTAGTGATTCTCGAAGCCGAATTATTGTTACAGATGGAGTTTTTTCGATGGATGGAACAATTGCTCAGTTAGATAAAATATGTGATTTGGCTCAAAAATACGATGCTCTAGTGATGTCTGATGAATGTCATTCTTCAGGATTTGTTGGACCAACAGGGAGAGGAGTTCATGAAGAGCTTGGAGTTATTGATGAGGTTGATATTATAACAGGTACTCTTGGAAAAGCTTTAGGTGGAGCTTCTGGCGGATTTACAAGTGGACCTAAAGAAATAATTGAGATTCTTAGACAAAAATCTCGACCATATTTATTTTCAAATACTCTAGCACCCGCTATTGTTGGAGCTTCCTTGAGTGTTTTAGACATCTTAGAGACTGATAATTCTTTATTAAAGAAATTAAAAGACAACACAAGTTTATTTAGAAATGGAATGAAAAAACTAGGTTTTGATATAAAACCTGGAAATCATCCAATAGTTCCTATCATGCTTTATGATGATCACTTAGCTCAAAAAATGTCTGAAGAATTATTAGAATTGGGTGTGTATGTTATCGGGTTCTTTTTTCCCGTAGTTCCCAAAGGTGAAGCTAGGATTAGAGTTCAGTTATCAGCTGCACATTCAACTGAAAATATATTGAAAGCTTTAGATTCTTTTGAAAAAGTTGGTAGAGATTTAGGGGTTATTAATTAACTTTAAATAAATCTAAAATTATGAAATCCTTTAAATTAGTTTTTATTTTTCTTGTTACAATTCACAACTCTTATTCTCAAGATAACATTAAAGATAAAATTCTTGAAATTGCTATAATTGATGAAAAAGTAATGATGCCAATGCGAGATGGCATTCGTCTTTCAACAGATATCTATCGACCAAAGGGAACTAAAAAAGTACCAGTTATTTTTTCAAGAACACCTTACAACTTTAATACTTGGCAAGATGGAGAAGAAAAAACAAGGACAATGGAACGGGCGTATGAAGCCTTAAAGAACGGATATGCTTATGTTGTTCAAAATGAACGTGGTCGATTCTTTTCAGAGGGAGAATGGGATATTTTGGGTGTTCCATTAACAGATGGTTATGACGCGTTTAGCTGGATGACAAATCAAAATTGGTCAAATGGTAAAATTGGAACTCTTGGTTGTTCTTCAACTGCAGAATGGCAAATGGCAGTCGCTGCTCTTGACCATCCTTCCCATGCTGCAATGGTTCCTCAGGGTTTTGGAGCTGGAATTGGAACCGTTGGTGAATATTTTGAACAAGGGAATTGGTATCGAGGTGGAGTTGAACAATTATTATTTCCTTCATGGCTTTATGGAGTTGAACATGACAAATTCAAACCTCGTATTCCAAAGGGAGCTTCACAAGAGGATTTAATTCGTATTTCAAGATTTTATGATTTGGCACCAGATAACCCCCCTGTAGATTGGGCTGAGTCATTCAAACATTTACCACTTCAAGATCTAATAAAGAGTGTAAATGGTAAAAAAGAAATTTATGATAAAATGATCAGACGAAAACCGAACGATGGTGAATGGTTCAATGGAGGTCTTTTTCATGATTCAATGAATTTTGGCGTTCCTAGCTTTTGGTTTGTTTCTTGGTATGATGTTTCAGTTAGCCCAAATATTGCACTATTTAACCATGTTAGAAATAATGCTAACGATGACTATATAAAAAATAATCAATATTTAGTTATTGCACCAACACTTCATTGTGGCTTTACCCGAGCAACCCAGAATACAATTGTTGGGGAAAGGTCAATGGGTGACGCACGACTAAACTATGATGAACAAATATATTCTTGGTTTGATTATTTGTTAAAAGGTGAAAAAAATAATTTTAAAAACAAGACTCCTAGAGTTCAGTATTTTACAATGGGTAAAAATATTTGGCAAGCCTCTAATACTTGGCCTCCAAAAAATACTAATATGAAGACACTTTATTTACAAAGTAATGGAAGTGCTAATAGTAGATTAGGAGATGGAACCTTAAATTTTAAAAAAGATAAAAGAGGAAAAACTTCAGACACATTTTTATACGATCCAATGGATCCTGTTGAGTCGTATGGTGGAGGAGTATGTTGTACCGGAAATGCTGTAAAGGGAGGTTCTTTTGATCAACAAAAAATGGAAGAGAATGAAAATATTCTCGTTTATACATCAGAGCCTTTTTCTGAGGGTGTTGAGATTACAGGATTTATAGAATCCACCCTTTATTTGTCATCAGATGTAAAAGATACAGATCTTACGATTAAATTAATTGACGTATATCCAGATGGAACAGCATATAATTTAGATGAAACTATTCAACGCGTAAGATATAGAGAAGGGTATGATAAAGAGATTTTTATGGATAAAGGTGAAGTTTATGAAGTTTCTTTAACTCCAATGGCCACTAGTAATTTTTTTAAAAAAGGCCATAGTGTTAGAATTGAAGTCTCTAGTAGTAATTTTCCAAGGTTTGCTAGAAATCTTAACACAGGAGGTGATAATTATGATGAAATAAAATCAGTAATTGCTAAAAATAGAATTCATCATTCTACAAACTACCCATCAAATATTAGACTACCATTTGTTTATAATTGACTTTTAAAACATGACAAGAAATAAAGAATTTGATATAATTGTTTGGGGTGCATCCGGTTTTACTGGAAGATTAGTAGTTGCTTATTTGTTCCAAAACTATGGAGTGAACGGTGATCTCAAATGGGCTATGGCTGGACGTAACATACAAAAGTTAAAACAAGTTCGTTTAGAAGTGGCAGATAATTCGGTACCCATAATTACTGCAGATAGTAATGATGAGGTTAGTTTAAAAGAAATGATAATTAGAACTAAAGTTATTTGCACTACTGTAGGTCCTTACGCTATATATGGCTCTAAACTTGTTTCTTTATGCGTTACTCACGACACAGATTATTGTGACCTTTCAGGAGAAGTTCAGTGGATGCGAAAAATGATAGACCAACATCATGAAACTGCAAAAAAAAATGGAGTTAAAATTGTTCATACCTGTGGTTTTGATTCTATCCCCTCAGATATGGGTGTTTATTTCACTCAAAGAGAATGTCTAACCCAAATGGGACAGCGAGCAAATAAAATACAAATGCGCGTAGCTGGAATCAGAGGAGGCATAAGTGGAGGAACATATGCTAGTTTGAGTAAAGTTATGGAACAGGCTTTTCTTGACAAGGAGATATACAAAGTTCTAACTAATCCTTATGGACTAAATCCAAAAGAAAAATTTGAGGGAGATGATGTACGAGATTTAAATAGTATTATATATGACAAAGTTTCAAAAAGCTGGATAGGACCTTTTGTTATGGCTGGCATCAACACCAAAGTTGTTCGTCGTTCAAATGCCTTGAGTGGGTATGTTTACGGAAAAGACTTTCGTTATGATGAGGCTACTATTAGTGGAAAAGGTCTAAAAGGAAAGATTAAAGGTTATCTAACAGCTCTTCCATTATTAATAATGACGGCGAAACCAGAATCTTTTTTTAAGAAAATAGCAAATAAAATATTACCCAAACCAGGCGAGGGACCAACAAAAGAAAAACGTGAAAAAGGATTTTATAATTTGAGATTTTACACAACACTAGAAGATGGTTCAAAAGCTTTAGGTAGAGTAACAGGTGACATGGATCCCGGTTATGGGTCTACGTCAAAGATGCTTGGTGAAGCAGCTGTGTGTTTAGCTAAGGATAATCTCTCAAATGTAAGTGGAGTTCTAACTCCATCAATAGCAATGGGTGACTTTCTTTTGAAACGTGTAGAAAATAGAGCAGGATTATCTTTTAGTTTCAATATATTGAGAGATAATCTATAAATCGATTATCATTCCAGTTCGTGCAATATTGTATCCTTTTGATATAACATTTTTAGTTGCCTTACTTTTCAAATCCAATAGTGGATTAGTGTGATTCATATGTATAAAGTATACTTTGTTTTTATCTTTCAATGATAATGAGTTTAATTGATCAATACTTTCAATAACAAACGGGTGGGGTATTTCGTAAATATTGCGATTTTTAAGTTCATTTTGATCATAAAAAGTGGCGTCTATAAATGCATAATCAACAGAAGTAATCAATGATTCTATTTGTTTAGACCAACGTTCCCATTTATCAATATCAGGAATGAATAAAGCATTTTTATTAGGTCCTTGAATTATGTATGCTGCTGTTTCAGAGTATTCATCTCTGTGGGGAACAATTAAAGCAGTTATTTTGAGCTGTTCACTTAAATAATTTGGAACAGCAGCCTTTATAGTTTTTAATAATATATTTTTTTCACTTATTAGTTGCTTCCAGGGGCCGTTAGTTTCTAAAAAATTGGCAAAACGAGGAAGTGTATAAACTGGAATACTATTGCTGTTAAGTGCCTCTTTACCTAAAGATAATAAGCCACTGTAATGTCCCATATGCGCATGGGTTAAAAATATTCCACTCATTTTGGAATCTCTTTTTGCAGCATTCGAGATTAATTGCCATTGCTGAGTTATGTTAGGGGTAGCCTCAAACAAATAATGTTTCTTATTTTTAATATCGATTATTCCCAATGATACTACATTTTCCGAAATGTTATTTTCCCACAAATTCTTACAACATTTTTTTTTACAATTAATCTGAGGAGCACCAGCGTCTTGTGCTGTACCTAAAACCATCAGTTTTATTTGTTGAGCAGATAAACTTGAGTGGAATATAAAAATTGCTAAAAAAATATTTCTCATGATACGAAGATCGTCATAGTTGAAGAAATGTTGAATTAAATTTAATTATGTGAAGTTAAGAAACTCAAATTAATTTATGTTTCATGGTTTTTTGATTACTTATAAAAGATTATAAAACCATTTCATTTTTGTATAAATAGATTACTTTTAGACAAAAATTACGATGATTTTCACGCATAATCATTTTACATAGAATAAGAATGTCAAAATTACCAAAACAATACCAATTTATTGATTTTTCCGACTATGGTCGTCCAATTGGACACTGGATAGCAACTCAGTTAAAGAGTACTCGTTTGACTGCTATTCATGTCACAACTATGTTTATTGTCTCAGGACTTGTTGCAATTGTATTCATGCTAAATGGATACCTGATAACAGCCGCATTTTTTATAATTCTTAAGTCCGTTTTAGATGCTGCTGATGGAGAGTTGTCACGATTAAAAAAGACACCATCTTATGTTGGGCGTTATTATGATTCAATAGCAGACATATTACTTAATTTCTGTTTTTTATTGGCATTTTGGTTTATAACCGATAGTTCAATAGTTTACATGTTGATTGCTTTTTTTGGTATTCAACTTCAAGGAACAGTTTACAATTATTATTATGTTATTTTACGTAATTCTGTTAATGGGGATTCTACTAGTAGAATTTTTGAAGATAGTGCCCCAATAGCCCTAAAAGGAGAAAGTCAGAAAATGGTAAATATCTTTTATAAGATTTATGATATTTTATATATACCTTTTGATAAAATCATGTATTTAATGGATAAAGACGCAAAACAAAGTCCTCCTTTTCCTAAATGGTTTATGACTTTAATATCCCTTTATGGTCTTGGTTTTCAATTGTTGCTTATGGCTATTATGTTGTCTTTTAAACTTGAAAATTTTGTAATTCCTTTTTTTATATTCTATTCAGTCCTTTTGGTTGTTTTTGTTGGGCTAAGAAAACTAGTTCTTAAACCATTATAAAGTTTTGGAAAATTTAAAAATAGATTTAATTAATGGAAAAAATGAAGGCTTGTGTAAATTATATTACGATAATGGTCAATTAGAGTCTGAGATTTGTTACAAAGAAGCTAAACCACATGGATCAGTTAGGTTTTATTTTGATAATGGTATTTTAAAATCAGAAGCTAATTATAAAATGGGTATTTTACACGGAGTGATTAAATGTTACTACCGAAATGGACAATTAGAACAGGTGGCCAGATATGAGGACGGTTTAAAAAATGGAATAGTGAAATCCTACCATGAAAATGGTGAATTAAAACAAGAGGTAAATCACATATCAAATTCTAAAGATAGATTAGTTAAATCTTATGATGAAAATGGTAATTTAGAGTCCAAAGTAAATTATAGAAATGGAAAAATTCAGGAGTATTGATATAAATAACAAATCGTTTAAATGCGAGTAAATTGAATTACTATGAATATATCTAAAAAAGCAATAATAGTTGGTGCAAGTTCAGGAATAGGGAAGGCTCTTACCCGAGAATTAGTCAAAAACAACTATTGTGTTGGCATAACAGGCAGAAGAGAGGAACTACTTTTGAAATTACAAAAGGAAAAGCCGGAACAAATCTATTACGCAACCTCTGATTGTACTAAGTCAAACGCACTGGAGGATATAGAAAAATTAATTAAAGAATTGGGGGGATTGGATTTATTTATCATAAGTGCAGGTAGAGGTACATTAAATTTAAAACTCGATTTTAATCTGGAAGATAAAATCAACAAATTGAATGTAATTGCATTTACTCGTTTGGTGAATTGGGGTATGCATTTTTTTGAGAAACAAGGCTATGGTCATTTAGCAAATATTTCTTCTGTTGCATCACAAAGAGGCGGTGGCTTAGCTCCTGCATATCATGCATCAAAGGCATACCAAGCAAGTTATTTGGAAGGGATGGCTCAAAGAGCAGCCCATAGTAAGTCAAATATTGATGTCACAGATATTCGACCAGGGTTTGTCAGAACTCCAATGCTTCAGGGGAAGGAAATGTTTTGGACATCCACTAAAGAAAAAGCTGCTGTCCAAATTATAAAAGCAATTAAGAGTAAAAAACGTATTATATACATAACCAAAAGATGGAGATTAGCGGCATGGGTTTTTAGAAAAATACCCTGGTTTATTTTTAAAAAAATGTAAATAAATAGATAGAATATTTATTACCTGCATATAAAAATTATAGTCTCACATAAATTTTTTCAGTATGAATTACTTTTTTAGAAACATGAAATCAAATTATATTATCTATATTATTTTTCTTTTAATTATTTCAACAGAATGTTATTCTCAAGATTCAATTGATCAATATAAAGCTCTTAGATTAAAAAGCGAATTAGGTTTTGAAAAACCCTATAGAATTCTAGAAACTACATTTAAAAGTATTAAGGGGTTTCAAACATACTATCCAGGAACTAAAATTACTCTTGAAATAATAATTAGATATCATTTGTATACAGAAATAAAGATTGATCAAAAAGAAAATAGATTAATCTCAATGGATCAAACTGAGTTTAAGTTAAAGAATATTATTTCTGAACAAGACCTAACCAAAAAAACGGTTGACTTAATTGGAGATATGTTTTTTGGTGTAAATGAGGTCAGAGGAATCCGTAAATAAAATTAATATACTTATGTTTTAAGTAACTAAGAAAATACTATACTCAAATTATTTTTGTTAAATTCTAATTGCTTCTTTGAAGTCTCACAAAATAATTTAATAAATACTTAAGCTGGGCTATTAACTTAATCTTTTAGTTATGCTTAAGTGTTTTTTATTATATTGTGAAGGATACAAACATCTATGAAAAAGCTACTTTTTTTTGCATTACTTATAATTTTCTCCTGTTCAAAAGACGAAACACCAAGATATTTATTATCCGTGTCTACAAGTTTGGGAGGAACTGTGAATACTGTTGGTGGAGATTATTCTGAAGGGAAGAAAGTTACAATTACAGCCACTGCAGATGCAGAATATCAGTTTGTAAACTGGTCCAATGGATCTACTCAAAATCCTTTGACTATAACTGTTATGTCAGATCAAGTACTGACAGCTAACTTTGAAAAAGTAAAGTACAATTTATCCCTCTCTACCAAAGGAGAAGGAACAATCGTACAAGAACTCATTTCTTCAGGAAGGACAGAATATAATTCTGGAAGTGTAGTTCGGTTGACAGCCACACCAGCAGTTGGATACTATTTTACAGGATGGACAGAAGATGTTACTTCAAGTACTAATCCTATAGAGGTTGATATTACTTCAGCTAAAACGATTAAAGCAGTATTTGATATAATTATAGTGAACCTTCATATAACTGTTGAGGGTCAGGGAGAGGTATTGGAAGAGCTAGTTGGGGCTAAAAACACTAATTATAATTACGGAGATACTGTAAAGTTAACTCCTCAGTCAGCCGAAGGATTTGATTTTATTTCTTGGAGTGGAGACCATACAGGAGTTGAAAACCCATTGGAACTAACTCTTACAGAATCTAAAACAGTTCAAGCCAATTTTGAGTACGAACTCTTTAATCGAGTGGTAGGAAAGTGGAAAATAAGAAAGAAGACACAAAACAAACAATCTTGGGGTGCATACAGTATGACCTTTAGAAGGAATTATAGTTATACCGTAAACACAATATCAGGACCAGTTAATGGGACTTTTGATATTAAGTCTAATTCTGAACTAGAACTGGTTGGTTATGGTAATATAAGTAACGTTGATTTAACTCAAAATATAACAACCAACTCCTGGAGTAACTTTAATTTTAGTATTAGTGTAACAGGAGGTTTTCAAGGGAATGTAGAAACTGAATTTATTGATGATACCAATAGTAATTCAAAAATTTATTTAGCAGATAATAATGTCACTGTAAAATGTGATGAAGCCAATATTGGAGATACAGGATCTATTGGGGATAAGGAATATACAGTGGTAGATGAAGCAACTTTAAGAACTATGGTTGCAAATGATGAAGATGTTACTTGTGCTTGTACCTCTTATGTTACTGATATGAATTCGATATTTAAAGATAAGACAGAATTCAATCAAGACATTGGTAGTTGGGACACTTCTAACGTGACGAGTATGAGACAGATGTTTCAGCGAGCAATCTCTTTTAATCAAAATATAGGAAGCTGGGATACCTCAAGTGTGAACGATATGTTGCAAATGTTCTGGGGATGGAAAGAGGATTCAACAGAAGGAATGGATTTTAATCAAGACATAAGCAATTGGAATACTTCTAATGTTACTAATATGAGGGGGATGTTCCGAAGTGCTTTTGCTTTTAATCAAAATATTGAAAATTGGGATACTTCAAGTGTGACTGATATGTCATTAATGTTTTTAATAGCTAATTCATTTAATCAAGAGATAGGGAGTTGGAATACTTCTAATGTTACTAATATAAATGGAATGTTTAATTCAGCAACTGCATTCAATCAAGATATTGGAAATTGGGATACTTCTAGTGTTACGGATATGAATTATATGTTTTATGAAGCAACTGCATTTAATAAAGACATTGGAAGTTGGGATACATCTAGTGTTACGGATATGAATAGTATGTTTCATGAAGCAACTGCATTTAATCAAGATATAGGGAGTTGGAATACTTCAAGTGTGACTTTTATGGGGAATATGTTTCAAGAAGCAACTGCATTTAATCAAGATATAGGGAATTGGAATACTTCAAGTGTGACTAATATGGGTGGAATGTTTAATGGAGCAACTGCTTTTAATCAAGATATAGGAAATTGGAACACTTCAAGTGTTACAGATATGAGTGGTATGTTTTATGGGGCAACAGCATTTAACCAAGATATAGGAAGCTGGAATACTTCGAGTGTTACTGCTATGCAGAGTATGTTTTATGGGGCAACAGCATTTAATCAAGATATAGGAGACTGGGATACTTCAAATATTACACTTATGGGGAATATGTTTTATGGGGCAACAGCATTTAATCAAGATATAGGAGACTGGGATGTTTCTAAAGTGACTAATATGCAAACTGTATTTGCAAATGCTACTTCTTTTAATCAAGATATAGGAGACTGGGATGTTTCTATAGTGACTAATATGAGAGCGTTGTTTGTTGGAGCAACTTCATTTAATCAGAATATAGGTAGTTGGAATACTTCTAGTGTGATTGATATGGATTATATGTTTGATGGTGCAACTGCATTCAATCAAGGTCTAACAGGTTGGTGTGTTTCAAATATTACTTCAGAACCTACAAATTTTGCAGCTAATTCAGCTTTAACAGACGCTAACAAACCTGTCTGGGGAACGTGTCCAAATTAGAAAGGTTTTGTGACCAGCCTGTGTATTATTAAGATTAGATATGTTTTATTGAAAGGAAAGGAGGGATATTGATTACTCAAATTTTTTATTAATTTTAATAAAATTTATACATTATGAGAATTTTTTTTCTTTCTTTTTTACTTTACCCTATTTTATTATTGAGTCAAAATAAAGCTGTTGATGCTTCGACAAAATGGATAGAAGATAATGGTGCAGATATGATTAATGAATATGCCGAATTTTTAAAACTACCTAACCATGCCTCAAACATTAATGACATTAATAAAAATGCAGAATTTTTAAAAAATAGTTTTTCTAATCGTGGATTTGAAATGCAATTATTAGAGTTGCCTGATGCACCCCCAATTGTTTATGGAGAAAGACTAGTTCCAGGAGCTAAGAGAACATATTGTTTTTATATTCATTATGATGGACAGCCTGTAGATCCTGAAGCATGGAAACATGGTCCTTTTAATCCTACTTTATATGATAAGGCGATGAGTAAAGGTGGGAAAAAAATTGATTTTCCAAAATCAGGTGATAAAATTGAGAAGGAATGGAGGGTTTATGCAAGATCTGCAAGTGATGATAAGGCACCTTTTCTAACACTTTGGTCTGCAATTGATGCTTTAAATAACTCAGAAATACCATTTTCTTCAAATATTAAATTATTTTTTGATGGTGAAGAAGAATCAAGTTCTCCTAATGTTATGGATTATCTTGAAAAGTATTCTGAATTATTTGATGATATTGATGTTTGGCTATTGAATGATGGAGCAGTTTTTCAAACCGGACAACCTCAGTTTAAATTTGGAGGTAGGGGAGTTACCAGCCTAGAACTAACTGTTTTTGGAGCAAACGCCTCTTTACATAGTGGACATTATGGAAATTGGGCACCAGTACCAGGTCAAATGCTTGCTAGACTTCTAACGAGTATGAAATCGGAGGATGGAACTGTTTTAATTGATGGTTTTTATGATTCAGTCACTCCAATTTCAAAATACGAGAGGGAGCAAATTAATAATATTCCTAATATTGATAAGTATCTTAAAAAGGAATTGGACTTGACATATACTGAAGGGAACAATCAGAATTTATTTGAAAGAGTACTAGTTCCAAGTTTAACAATTAGAGGACTTTCAAGTGGAAATGTTGGTGAGAAATCTAGAAATGTAATTCCATCAAAAGCCATTGCAACCCTTGGAATGAGATTAGTTAAAGGAAATGACCCTGATAAAATGATTGATTTGGTCGAAGATCATATACGAAGTCAAGGTTGGTACATAACTTATGAAGATCCAGATAAAAAAGTTAGAAATACATACCCAAAAATTGTAAAAATCAAAAGGAACCCAAATGGTTTTCCTGCTGGAAAAATAGATATGGATAATGCTATTATAAAACCAATTATTGAGTCTGTGAAAGAGCATTTGAATCCAAATATTGTATTACTTTCAAGTTCTGGTGGCTCAAACAGGATTTATGAAATTATTTTTGAAGTTCTTAAAAAGCCAGGAATATCAGTAAATATGGTTAATCACGACAATAATCAGCATGCTGCAAATGAAAATTTAAGATTGGGAAATTTGTGGTACGGGATTAATTTAATGGCATTATTATTGACAATGGAATGAAAAAATTACTTCTTTTTTTAATATTTATTCCAAATTTAATTTTTGGACAAATTAATCTTAATAATTTTCCTGAAGACAATCAGTTGTTTGCTAGAGACAATAACAATATAGCATCAGTTTCTTTTTCTGGAAATATTTTAGATAATAATTATGAGCAGTTTAGTTTAAAAATTTATAAAGATGGATTAATTTACGGTGAGAAAAATATTGAAATTATCAATAATAAGTTTGATTTTAACGCCACTATTGAGGCGGGTCTTTTTCAATATAGTTTTAAAATATTTGCAAAGAAAGAAAATATACAAAACCTTTTATTCGAGGCAAATAATGTAGTTTGTGGAGACGCTTATATAATAACAGGTCAATCCAATTCACACGCTAGTAGTAAGAAATCTATTTATTCAAGTCCATTCGCAAGAAGTTTCGGAGTAAAAACAGGTTATGAAACTTATTCTGAAGATGATAAAAAGATTAGATGGGGCCTGGCAACTGGTAATTGTATATCATGTTCAGAGGACGACTGGAGAGACAATGGTGGTGGATGGACTACTAAAATAGATCATGGAATTGGTGCATGGGGAATGGAATTATCAAAATTATTAATTGAAAAGCATCAAATACCCGTATGCATTATAAATGGTGGTAGCGGTTCTTCAACTATTGAAGAAAACATGTTGTACCCAGAAAAAAATTCCTTAGAAACAAGTTTTGGTAGATTAGCTTACAGAGTTGATCAAGCAAAACTTAAAGACAATATTAAAGCTATTTTTTACCACCAAGGAGAATCGGATGCTACTTTGGAAAAATCGTTGTCTTATGAAGATAATTTTGATATATTAAATTCTGATTGGAAAAGAGTATATAAGGGACTTAAGAAAATATATATATTTCAAATTTATCCGGGGTGTGGAGAAGCTTTTCAGTCTGAAATTCGGGAAACTCAAAATCAAATTTTCAAAAAATATGATCATGTTGAAATAATGTCTACCACAGCTGTTTTAGGTCATGATGGTTGTCATTTTTCATATGAGGGTTATAGAGAGTTTGCAAAACGAATATTACCACTTGTCTCTAGAGATTTATTTGGAGAAAAATCTTCATTCATAATTACTCCTCCACAATTACTTAATGCATATTACAGTGGAGAAAAAGAAATTACACTAATATTTGATCAGCCAATTGAATTAGAAGAAGATTATATTGTAAATGGTATTAATCACTCAATGAAGAATCAGTTTCTTTTTAGGATTGATAAAGATAAATCTCTGATTAACGGTGTTATAGAAATATTGATTGTTAAGGATAAAAAAATTATTATCAAGTTAAAAAGTAATAAAAAATACAGATTTGTTACTTGGCCTCCTAATAAAGAATATCTAAATACTAAAGATATATATCAGGGTCCCTGGATTAAAGGTTTAATTAATAATATTGGAGCTTTAACCTTTGATAACAAAAAAATTAATCAAATCAATTTACAACAATGAAAAATATACACATACTTATTGTTTTTTTAGTATTAGTATACAACTCTAACATAAGAGCTCAAAACGAATCTATAATTAATTTAATCATCGAGGAAGCATCAAAAAATTCTCAACTTGAGATTTTAGGTCAGGAACTTTTAGATGGAATTGGACCTCGTTTGGTTGGAACTCCCCAAATGAAAAATGCTCATGACTGGGCAGTAAATAAATATAAACAATGGGGGATTAATTCAAGAAGTGAGAAGTTTGGAACATGGCGGGGATGGGAGAGAGGTATTACTCATATTGATATGGTTCATCCAAG
The DNA here is from genome assembly GCF_983056325.1 of Candidatus Marivariicella sp. Classification (NCBI taxonomy): domain Bacteria; kingdom Pseudomonadati; phylum Bacteroidota; class Flavobacteriia; order Flavobacteriales; family Flavobacteriaceae; genus Candidatus Marivariicella; species Candidatus Marivariicella sp. Next base: position 63,756 of record NZ_CEZOWA010000012.1, read on the forward strand.
GGTACAGTCACTAAAAGGAACGCAATTAGCTTGGAGTCCCTCCACATCTGACAAAGGTATTCGAGCTGAGGTTATAGTAATTCCTGAAATAAAAGATTCATTAGACTTTGTTAAATGGTTACCGTCAGTGAAAAATAAAATAGTTTTAATTTCCAAACTAGAACCCACGGGTAGGCCTGATTATAACTGGAAAGAATTTGCCACTCAAGATTCTTTTGAAAAAATGAAATTAGAAAGAAAAAAGTCTTCAGAATTATGGAATCAAAATATAAGAAACACAGGTTATTCTAGAAGAAATATTCATAAACCACTTGAAGAGCATGGTGCAGCTGCAATAATTAGCTCATATTGGTCAAAAGGCTTTGGGGTAAATAAAATTTTTAGTGCTAGAACTAAAAAAATTCCTACAATTGATCTTGAGTTGGAGGATTATACAATGATCTACAGATTGACTTTGAGAGGTGAAAATCCGATATTAGAAATTAACTCTAAATCAAAAGAATTGGGAGAAGTTCCTACATTCAACACAATTGGAGAAATCAAAGGTGTTGAAAATCCGGATCAGTATGTGATTTTATCTGCTCATTTTGATTCATGGGATGGTGGGACAGGAGCTACTGATAACGGTACTGGTTCACTTGTTATGATGGAAGCAATGAGAGTATTGAAAAAAGTATACCCAAATCCTAAAAGAACAATTCTTGTGGGGCACTGGGGAAGTGAAGAACAAGGACTTAACGGATCAAGGGCTTTTGTTGAAGATCATCCTGATATTATTAAAAATATTCAAGCTGTGTTTAATCAAGATAATGGGACAGGAAGAGTTGTCAACATTTCTGGACAAGGATTTTTAAACTCATATGATTATATAGGAAGGTGGTTAAATAAAGTACCTGAACAAATAAATAAACATATCGAAACTATTTTCCCTGGTTCCCCTTCAAGAGGAGGTTCAGACTATGCCTCTTTTGTTGCAGCTGGAGTTCCGGCTTTCAGTCTGAGTTCTTTAGATTGGTCCTATAGAAACTATACGTGGCATACCAACCGAGATACATATGATAAGATTATTTTTGATGATGTTAGAAGTAATGTCATTCTTACAGCTATATTGACCTACATGGCATCAGAAGATCAACAAACTACTTCACGAGAAAAGAGTATTCTTCCTTTGGATAAAAGAACAGGAAAAAAAATGAATTGGCCTTCACAAAGGCCCTCCAATAGAAAGGGTGGCTATTAATTTTTATAAATAAAATATGCATTTTAGTTCTTGTAAATAAGTTTTAAAAATGAAATATTTTTGTATAAATGAAGATTAAATTGCATTCAAAATCAAATTATTCACTTTAATAACGCAAGTATCTGTTTACAAATACTTTACATGGTTAAATAATTGGAATTTTAAAAAAAATAGTTAAATTTAAAACATATGAATTTAAAATTTAAAATATTTATTTCGATTATAGCTTTAATTTTTACATCCTGCTCATCTTCGGCCGAGGATGAAATTATTGTTAAACAATTTACAGCTACCATAAACGCTGGTGCAGGAGGAGTTGTATCCACACCCGGAGGAACTTTAAATGAAGGTACTGTTATATCAATAACTGCAACTCCTAACAATGGATACGAATTTACAGGTTGGACTGGTAGTGCAGAAACATCAAATGTGATTAATATTACATTATATTCAAACATAACTCTTACAGCTAATTTTCAATTACTTGAAGTAGCAGAAACTCAGTTCACAGCTACAATAACAGCAGGAACTGGAGGAGCTATTTCTAATGCTGGAGGAACATTAAATGAAGGTACAATTATATCAATTACCGCAACAGCAGCTGATGGATATGAATTTATAGGCTGGACTGGAAGTGAAGAAACATCGAATATAATTAGTTTTACATTAAGTTCAGATATTACACTTACGGCTAATTTTCAAGTAGCAGAAACTCAGTTTACAGCTACAATAACAGCAGGAACCGGTGGTGCTGTTTCCACTTCTGGAGGAACATTAAATGAAGGTACAGTTATATCAATTACCGCAACAGCAGTTGATGGATATGAATTTATAGGCTGGACTGGAAGTGAAGAAACATCGAATGTAATTAGTTTTACATTAAGTTCAGATATTACACTTACGGCTAATTTTCAA